>JAMCTO010000206.1 GCA_023381095.1 Bacillota bacterium | reverse complement strand
TGGGCTTAAGCCCCCCCCCGCCCACAGAATTCCCGCCTCCCTGTGAGAAATAATATGGGTGTTGAGCTGCAGTAAATCCATCGACGTTCAATTGCCCCAACCCGGTGACCGCATTATCCCGCGTAGTCTCATTGTAGAATCCGTTGTTGCCGAAGGCGACGGGAGTGACCACGGGACCCTCTGGAAGTCGTGGTCCGGGCCACTGACTCATCTGGTACAGGGTCGGATTGACATTTCCTAAGGGACCGTCGTAGGTCATGTCAGCGATCCACCCTGCGAAGAGAGGGGCTGCAGCGCTCGTACCACCCGAGAGGTTGGGCTGTCCGTCGAAGTATCCAAAATAGCCTGGGGTCACCACGGAAGCGGGCAAAGAAACATCCGGGGTCATCCGTCCCGTGAGCCCCGGGGTGAGCGCTGTTTGATAACTCGGAGCTGATTCTATCGTGCTCACACCACCACTAGCCATCATATTTCCGAAGGACAAGTAGTTCATTAAGGTCGAGTTGGAAATTTCTCGCCCTAAGTTACCGCCCCACATGGCCCCTTGGGTTAAGTGCCCAGTCGGAGTGACTGCATCCTCGGTGCCACCGAGTGCGCTGACGTAGGGGCTATTGGCGGGGTAGCTTGGTTGTGGCGCATACGCAATAGAAGTTGGCACACCATACGGAGCGTATTCAGCTCCGGAGTATGCGCCACTGTCGCCAGACGACACACTGATAGTAATTCCTTCGCTAACGGCAAGTTGCGCCAGTTCATCCCAGCTCGCTTGGGTTCCTGGTGTGTCATATCCTGCTATGATTTGTTCGCCTGCTCCATAGCTGATGCTGAACACAGCCACACTATCTTGTTGACCAACTTGGTTCAATGCGCTGCGGAGACTTCCGGCCGAGTAGACTAAAATATTGGATCCCGGAGCCGACGTCTCCATCATTTGCAGATCGAGGCTCATTTCCCCCTCAATGCCCCCATAGGATGAGTCCACATACGAATTTTGCCCAACATACGCCGTATGAAAAGTCTCCGGCGTGAGATTGAACTTACTCGCGAACATTTGAGCGTCTCCCTCTGGAACACTGAATCCAATTCCCGTGTAACTTCCGTTATTCGAAATGCCACCTGCGGTATAGACACCAATCGTGGGCGCATTGTGATAACCGCCGTAAGTTCCCAAATCTGAAAAACTATTTTCAAATGCAACCAATTGTTGCGCATTAAATGGCTTATTAACCGAATTGGACGCAGGATTCCACGGTGCCAGCATCGATCCAGTGACGCCATACAGGCCGCCCGCCACCAACGAACTTCCCGTCGTCGTGGCCGCACTAGGACCGACAAAGGCCGCCGCAGGCAATTGCACGGTCACCGAGTTGCCGTTCGTGTCATTTACAGTCAACGCCATGCTTACCGTCTGTTCTTGTGACAAAGTAAAGTCAGTCAGAATTTGATTGGGCATCTGCCCAGGATACCACATCGCTAAAGAACTCGCTCCCACATAAGGTCCTTGGAGATTTTGCACATAAATTTGGTTAGGATCCGGCTGGCCATTGACAGAAGCCGTCACGACGTACCTGACCGCCTCCCCTGGAGTTCTGGCACCATCGGATAATTGTTGCACCGTGACCGTAAAACCGTTGTTCGACGCTGAAGCCGTAGCGCCACCGGGTGTGGGAGCCATGTCGGCCTTAGGAAGATAGTGCAAACTCAGATGCTTCGCTTCAAGGAAACCTGTGCGGGGTTGCGAGCGTACAAAACCGGTTAGTCCTTGGGCTTGTTGCAACCACACCGGAACCATTAAGATGCCGTTCGACGGCGCCGAAAATGTGATATTTCCCTGCTGATAGCGCGTCATCTGCGTCTTGAACAGTGTGTTCACCTGAGCAACCGTACCCCGCACCTCCAACATTTGACCCGACAGCGTTGCCGTGAGTCCCGCTGCTGTAAATTGGGATTGCATTTGACTGACCAGTGCGGCAGCGGGACCAAATTCAGCGACTTCCTGAGCATGGTTTAAAAAGTGGTGATACTGGGGAGAGCCGGGTTGGTTCACAGCCGCAGCGAACGCTGTTAAGCCCTGCGGGTTCTTAGAAGGCAGCACCACGCCAAAACTAAATGGAGACGAGGGATTCAACAGCGCAACGGGACGACTCTTTACGATTTGACTATGGGGAACAACCCCATCTACTGACGGGAGCAGGAGTATTTGAGGAGATTCAGCGGATACTGTACCGGGCACCAAGGTTAACAGAGGTAACGAACCTGCTAACGCTAGACCAATTAGCTTTTTACCGATCATCATAATGTGACTGCCTCCATGTGGAATATTTGATTACAGGCGATTCTGCAATTTCGGCGCTTTATCTGCCTCATTGTCGTCTTATTACATCATTTATTGCGCCGAATCAGTCCATTCTGCATAACAGGAACCGATCCCCGCAGGGATCGGTTCGTTGCCACACATGCTGCTGGTTAGAACGTGCCGTTGATGGTCGAGCCATCGATGGTGATGTGTGCGACATCCGTCGTTGGGACGGTCGTGCCGCTTTCCGCGGTAATGGTGTATTGGCCTGGCGTGCTGGTTGCCGCCACCGTAAAGTGTCCGGCAGCCAGAGTCGCGGCCCCGGTATACGTCACCTCTGGGGAAGCGCTGGTGTCAACCAAGGACGCGTTCGCATAGGTCAGGTTGTTGATCGGGTTCCCGAACTGGTCGGCCACGTTCACCGTCCACGCGTAGGTGTAGGCTCCCGATGAACCTCCCTGGGTTGCCACGCCGTTGCTGGTGCCGGCAAAGGTCGCCGTGGCCACCGCTTGATAGGACATGCCTACATTCACGGTTTGTGTCTGCGTGTCGACATACCAGACCTCAATCCCGTTTTGACCCGCGGGAATCACAAAACTGGTCTGGGGAGCCCCACCCTGCGTGGCCTCAAACGCGCCAGTGCCATTTTGGGTGAGATTGACCGTCACTCCACCTGCCGGGGCATTCACAATGTTTCCAGTGGCATCGGTCACATGAATCCACACGGCCTGTGGCGTGTTGGCTTCCACCGATAGGGTACCTGATGTCGTCCCGTTGAGGTCGTTGGGAACATTGTAGTTAATGCCGGTCGACAAGTTTAAGGCGTGCGGCACATACTGGACGAGTTCACTGCCATTTGCGAACAGTCCGACCCCGTCGGCTGCTCCGGGCACAATCGTGACGGTCGTGGAGACCGGCGCCACTGCACTATTGGAAGCATCAGTCACGGTCACGGTGTAAGTGCCCGCAATGTCGGATGTAACAGGTATGGTGTGGGTTCCGTTAACGGTCCCAGAGAAACCAGGGTAGGCAGCAGGTCCGGTAATCGTGTAATTCAAGGTGTCGCCAGGGTTAGTTAAGGGTGCGCCCACGGAGTTTTCTTCGGTTACCGTAACCTTCGGATAAGCCGTGCTGCTCGTGAAATTGGACCCCGCTTGATAGTCATTTCCTGTGACGCCCAAGACGAGTTTGCTCACTAAGCTGCCCGTCTCGTCAATCGATGCTGAATTAGCTCCCGTTAGCGTTGTACCGTTAGCCAACGTTCCCGTTACTTCCACTGCCCCATCCAGGCCTGTGGCAACAGCTGACGCCGTAACCGAGGCGGCTCCCGAACTGTTGACATTCACAGTTTGATCCGAAACACTGCCTGCGCCCCCACTGAGTTGCAATTCGTTTGAGTTGGTCGTGTCAGCAAAGGTCAGGGTCGCTCCAGGCGCTGCCACAGCGTTCCCGAGAATATCTTCGACCTGTCCTGTTACCGTCAGTGACGGATTCGTCGGTGTCACATCTATGGTCTGACCGGCGGCCGGGGTGACACCAATTTTGTTGGGTACGCCAGCCGTAATGGTAACCGGAATGGTGAGCGTCTGCATAAGACCTTCGGAAAGAGTAATGTCGTAGGTCCCGGTCGAAAGGTTGCCCCCCACATAATCCATGCCTACAGTATAGTTACCACCGCTAGCGCTACCGCTAATCGTAGGTACTAGGTTACTTACCGGCTGGCCATTCATTGTGACAGATACCGCTGGAGCTTGGGCTGGTTCAGCTAGTCCATTCGTATCAACAGCTTGAATGCTCCATGTGGGAGACGAAGTGTAACCTAAACCCTTGGTCCAGATGTTGCTTTTTTCACTCAGGTTACTCGCCGCATAAGCATCAGATGCCACTTGGTCTGAGGTAAAGGAACTTGTCGACGGACTCGAAGTCACGCTCCACGAATTAGCCGTTTGCGGTGGGACGACCATAACCTGAACAGGCGTCCCAACCTGAAGCCCGTTGGTGGGATTGGTGAGAGTTAACGTCACCATGCCGTTAGCGTTGGGGTTAGGCACCAGTTGTACCGAGTCATAAAAACCGCTGTAGCCACCTACATCGAGCGTGGTCGACTGTAAGCCGGTAACGGTCGTGTCGGTATAATCGTTGTAAGCCGACAAAGTCGCAGGCCCACTCACGTGCACGACGACCGTACCCGCATCTCCGTATCCCGCGCCAATCGGCAACGGCACTTGATTCTGGTCCGCAACAAAGGCCCCTAAGTAAATGTCAGTGTTAGTGTTGGCCATCACCGAAGGGATGGAACCCGTTGGTACCCCGGTCCCCAGTCCATACTGCGCCAACACGTCATAGGTTGGTTGGGGAGCGGTTAACTTGATGGTCGCGGCCATTCCTGGCTCTAACTGTTGTTGGGGCAATAGCGGAACCACCGTCTCTGTGTCACCGATATTCGAAGATCCCACTGAACTGTTTTCCATCAGTTGAATAGTCGCCACTCCGTTGGTTGCTTGAAACAGGTAGGGGTTGTATTGCGTGTTGTTGGCGGTATTTCCGTTGATCGCATTACTCGGTGTCAAATCCGTGCCCTGCAGTACCACACCCACCGGTCCGTTGTAGTTGAGCACGGTGTTCCCGTTGGCATCGACAACCGTTGCGGTCAAGGAATCAGTCGCGGCGCCATCGGCCGCCATGCTGCTGGTGGCAGGGGATAGGTTGATCATGGCGGCCTGGCCATACGCAATCCCGGTCAGGACGTTGGACCAAATTGCGCCTTCGAGGTCATTCACCGCCAAGGGAGATTTCGCATAGGCAATCATCCGGTAGCTGCCGGCTACGGGAGCGTTGAAGCTGAAGGTGTAGGATCCATTGGCGTTATTGGGGGCCATGTAGTTGGTGCCATGCCAGGTGCCGGTCACCGGATTTTGCCACCAGAATTGATATTGCGGATCGTAAATATTCGTCGCCGTTGCCGTGACCGTGATCTTTTGGCCGACTGCCACATCCATGGTGTTGCCGGTCAAGGACACGGAGCTGTTGACAAACACGCCATCGGAGCCGTTGGCCGGATTGACGGTTGCGGACCAGTCGCCGGCTTGGACCTGGCTGGCGCTAAGGGCGTTCACCGAGACTAAATAGTCGCCGCTTTGGCTAGTGGTCAAGGTAAAGGTGGGACTAGACTGCCAGGAGGTGCCTTCAATCCATTGGCCATTGGGCTCTTCCACCCAGAACTGATATTCAGGATTGCTAATATTGCTCGCCGCCGCCGTATACGTGACGGTCCCACCGACGGTCGAGGTGATCGACGAGCCGGTTAAGGTCACCGACGGGGCGCCGGTGGCCGCAAAGGCGCTTGCTCCCGGTAATAAAGACAGCAACAGCATGGAGGATCCCATGACTAAGCCACTGGCTTTTTGCAACATGTGTCGTTTTTGCATCGACGTAAATAAACCTCCTCAGTAAACCATAATGCAATGCCGGAAAATTCCGGAAAAAAGGTCCTCATTCGCTACGCTTCTGTAGGGTCTTCACCCTCTGTGCGGTCTTCCGCCGGTTCTAGGCGCGAGGCCGCGGGGCTCCCGGGTGCTACGTGGTCGAGATAGTACTCCAAGGCGGCATTGACGATTGCCACTTGACTTTGTCCCGTTTCAAAGGATTGCTTCATGAGCTTCTCTTTTAATTCAGGCGTCAAGCGAACTTGGAAAGACACATAGGCACGGGATCGCCCATAAAAATTCGCCACGACGTACCACCTCTCACCTCCTGCAACAATTTGCGTGGCGACACGCAAACGGTCGCGATGGACCCGAACGCGAGGCTCGTTCATTATCCAGACGCGAGTCTGATACCAGGATCATCCATCAGTGATGGAATGATTGCGTGATACCAACCTCAACATTCCATCCCTATAATCGCACAGAAAAATATGGTTTGGGAAGTAATAAAACCCAAATTTGTCCCTTTTTTTAAGATTTTTTTTGGCGGGCCATAGGATATCAAGGGGGATCGCGTCGCAAAAATCCCCCTATCGCTTGATATTGTTGAGTTTCCGCAGTTTTAGCTTTTCTGACCCACCCTTTCCATATATTCACGATCCCTGTGGCTTAATACGGAAAACTAGATGGGCGGACCCCACAACATTTCCCGATACAGGGGAGGAAACTGTTTTAATAGGTTAGTGGCTACCCCGGGTATGATGATGTTGCCCTGAAGCCCAGCCAAACCTGTCCCGGTGCTTTGAGCCACGGTTGGACTGGTTCCGGCGAGAGTGATGGCCGTATCCCACACCGTCAGCGGCAGTGCCGTTGGAGTGCCCGCAGTTGCCAGGATGTTTTGTCCTTGGCCGTTGGTTTGAACCGGATATGCGTAACGGACTGCCACAGTGCCATCACTGTAGCCGGTGATCACCGCATCGCCGTTTTCCGGGTAGGTAGGAATCCGTATTGTGTAGGTATAGTTCGAATTGTAAAGACTTCCCAGAATCGCCGCCACTTGAGAGCTGCTTAACGTCTCGGGCACAGTTTCCTGAACCGGTGCCGCATCCCACGAAAGATAGGCGTGGTAAGCGGATTCCGTCACAATAGACGACGCTCCGGAAGGAAAAATCGAAGCGGAGTTCACCGACAAGGTGGTACCGGAGGATGGGTCAAAGGTTACTGTCCCGGGGCCATCCGTAGGAATTTGGATACTGCAAGAGCCTGCGTTAAGTGGGCCCTGATAAGTGCGGCTATAGGCGCTAGTGGTACTGCCCTTGGGAGTAAAGTTTACTAGA
>JAMCTO010000205.1 GCA_023381095.1 Bacillota bacterium | reverse complement strand
CGAGCCGCAAAATTGTGGTGGAAAGCCGAAAGCAATGAGGAGATGTTGCTGGTGAAAGCAATGGTGCTGCAAGAGTATGGCGGGCCCGAGGTATTGCAAGTGCAGGAGATAGAGGCGCCGGAAGTGGGGCCGGAAGAGATTCTCATTGAAATTGCAGCCACCGCGGTCAATCGGGCTGACTTATTGGAGCGGCAGGGATTGTATCCGCCGCCGCCTCCGGCCCCCCGGTACCAAATCCCGGGATTGGAGTGCGCAGGTACGGTGGTGGCAAAGGGCGGCCGGGTGATCGGTTTCAATATTGGGGATCGGGTAATGGCGC
Source organism: Bacillota bacterium (assembly GCA_023381095.1). GTDB lineage: Bacteria > Bacillota > Sulfobacillia > Sulfobacillales > Sulfobacillaceae > Sulfobacillus_C. The sequence goes on along the minus strand of JAMCTO010000205.1, from coordinate 9,714 downwards.
TCTTGCCTGGTGGAGGTTATGCAGAATATGTTGCGGTTGCCGAAGATATGGCCTGGTCAGTGCCCGAGGCTCTCGATGTGACCCAGGCGGCAGCAATTCCTGAGGTGTATCTTACGGCATTTGATGCATTGTGGGATAAGGCGGAATTAATGCCGGAGGACCGTGTCTTGATTCACGCCGCCGCCGGGGGTGTGGGGTCGGCCGCAGTGCAACTGGCATTAGCTGCTGGATTGCAAGTAGCGGCAACGGTGGGCAGTGAAGAGAAACGTCAATTTGTCAACAAACTGGGAGCCCATCAGGTAATCAATTATCGAGACCAAGACTTTGTGGTGGCCATTGAGCATTGGACCCGGGGAAAAGGTGTCCAAGCTGTTATCGACTTCGTGGGACAAAGCTATTTGCAACGCAATTTGCAGAGTCTAGCCGCGGGAGGCACCCTGGTGATAGTAGGCACCTTAAGTGGTCCTGAGGCGCCGATTAATTTAGGTCAGATGCTTAATCGGCGCCTGACCATTAGAGGGACGGCGCTGCGTTCTCGCCCACGCTATGACAAGATACGATTAGTGCAAACATTTGCTAGACGCACTGCGGCCGACTTCAACAGCGGACGTCTAAAGCCGATTATTGATCGCATTATCCCTTGGGAAGAGGCTGGCGAGGCGCACCGTATACTGGCGACAAACCAAACCACGGGCAAATTGGTGCTTAAAGTGCGGTGACACCGAGCGATTGGCCAATGTCCTCCAACAATGCATGCAAAGTGTCCGCAGACACCATTGTATCGCTTGGCAGGCGCCCACCTGCCGCCCGGGCGTGACCGCCTCCGGCAAACCTTGTCTCCATGAGACGGGCCGCGTCCACTTTCTGGCTAGTCCGAGCAGAGACACGTCCGTCGGGTTTTAGGAACAACACTAAGTCCACGCCCTGCGACTGCAAGGCGTGGGCCACTTCATTCACGGGTCCCTCAGCCTCTAATAAGACTCCTGCTAACCGGTACGAGCCAACGTATAGCAATTCGGCTTGTTGCACATGATGTAACACAAAGTCCTGCTCTTCTCGTATCAAAACAGCCAGTTCTTCGCCCTCCGACGGGGTGTAAGGTGTCCATCCGGATGAAAATCGTTGTTGGAACCAGGTAAATCCCTTGGCATGGAAGAGGCGATTTAAGTTTTGCCCTTCGATATGGTCCGGAAGCCATAAATCGTAGCGCTCCACTGCATGAACCAGCCGTTGCCACGCTATTGTGGGCTGAAGCCACCCCTGGTCGAGAGCGTAGGCGTACATGAGGTGGCAGCCAGACCGACTCATATCGATCGTGGTCTTAATGTCGTCTTGCAATGGCAACGCACTTTGATGGTGGTCGAGAAGGTGGGTAACGCATTGGCGTAGGCGCTCCCAGTGCTGGGCTGGAACCGATACGTCGGCTAAATATACGGCACCTGGCTCAGGTAGCAAGGATTCTAAGGTTGGAACGACGCGATCTGGTTCGCAAAAAACCGGGGTTAACCCGCAAGATATTCCTACCACTGCTGCGGTGGCGCCATCGAGGCAGTGTTGATGGGTGATGAGGAAGCCTCTTTTCTGTTGTTCCACTACGTTCACCTCGTCTCAGTATCACCGAAATGGTACCATGGAATACAGGTTCAAGATAATGTGAAACGAAACAGGTGATTCCAGATGCAAACTGATAACCATAGTGATCCAAGGAACTCTGAGCGCTCTGTGCACTTTTGTGCAACGTGTCAGTGGATTCGACATCAAAGCCCCGGAGTCTTTGTCTGCTCTCGATTGGGATGGGAAACGAAACCAAAATATGTGTTTTCCTGTTGGAATCCTCGGCCAAGATTCCAGTCCAAGAGTTCTATATAGATTCGATGCGCGATGCATAAAAGACGGTACCACGCCAGGAACCCACCATTCGGACCCGCGCACCTGCTGACAGTGTATTGGGTCCGAAAATTTCTGTGTGTTGCGTGGTTTGAATGGTGACCAACGATGACCGAACCAGATCGGCTACCGCTAAAAATCTTCGGGCTTCCCTACCGGAAGTGTGCACAGGTCCACTGGTAAGAATCGTCGCACCTAAAACAAAAATCATGAAAGCACGACGAGACCCTGAGCGCAGTTTCATCAATCCATTCCCCCGTTACCAAGAGTTGAATAGATTAATTCGACAGAGAAGCCCCGTTTTTCCTGCATGAACAACTGAAGAAAAGATGAATTGCGAACAAAAATAAAACAATAATCGCGGCCGGGGCGAACACGGTATAGCCCCGGCCGCAACTCATCATTGCGCTGTTTTAACTTTTTGAATGAATAGAGAGCCTAAGACAAAATATAAGAAAGTGACAATAAAGAGGATACGATAAGCCATGCCGAGATTCATTATGCTCGCCAGTGGGGTCACTAAGGCGCCCGCAATTAGTCCCGCGCCCACTTGCGCTAAATTAAAGGAGGCTTGCCACAATCCCATGCTTCGGCCCTCTGAGCGGCCTGGGGGCAAGACATCGACCGCCAGCGCCCAATCTGTGGACATGTAAATGCCATATCCAAAACCAAAGACTGTGCCCATAACTAATATTAAGGTGACACTTTGGGTGAAGACAAATACCAGTGCGGTTAAGCCCATGAGCAACCCGCCGACGACCACCATCCCCTTGCGTTTTTTTAGGCGGTCACTGAGCCATCCGGCAGCAAGTACGGATAATAAGGAACCCAGCGTTAATAGGGCAAGGATGTCAAACACGATGGGTTCTGGGCTGGCAATTTTTGCGGTGAATTTCAGGTAGTAGAACAGATAGTTTTCCAGTGTTGCAAATCCCAGCATCACCAACAATCGGGTGCCAAATACCCACCAGAAATCGGGGTATTGTCGTGGAGAAATCCACATATCCCGTAGCCAATGCTGGGGCGCATCTGTCAAATCCAACTGACGGGAATCCACTTCTTTGACGCCCCACTGGGTGACCGCCCAGCCTACAACTAAAAATGCGGCCAAAGCCCAATAAACCGTGGTATTGCCGAGAAAACGCGGCAGCAAAGCGCCGAAAATAATGGCAAATTGAGTCATAAATCCCATGAAGCCCGAGGCTACGCCCCGCTGTTCCTGAGAGACGATATCAGGGATGAGTGCTTGATAGGCTGCTTGCGCCAAGTTGGCTGCAAACTGCACAACCATGTATCCAGCAACGAAGAGCCAAAAGTCGTGGCCCGCGTAACCCATTAGTAATAGTCCAATAATATTGCCTACGGTGCCCCAGAGGATATACGGACGTCGTCGGCCCCAACGATGCCGCAATCTGTCACTAATAAGTCCTCCCCAAGGTTGAACGAAGGTTGCGATCAGGGAGCCTACAATCACCAATATGGACAAGACACTGGTAGAATGATTTCTTCCGACTAGAAAGAGTACTTCCCTCGGCACTACGATAATGATCAAAGCCGTCCATTGCACATTTGAGGCAAACCAATAGAAGCTGAGAAAAATATTTTGAAGCAGGGACAGTCGTGGTTTCATGACTACACTCCTTTAGTATGCACAAGTTCCTTCCCGCTACATTCCACTATTGCCCACCTGGTTCCTGCTCTCGGGACGTCGTACGGGAACTTTTTGTTACACCCTTGTCATTGGGATGGCTGGGAAAATCGGGTATAATGACCACAGATTGGTATAAGGAGGATTTCCGTGGGTTCCTGGCCAACTATCAAGAACACAGTACTAGATGCCATAGGACATACCCCCGTTGTTTGGCTAAGCCGGGTTGCTGAGGAACGCGGTGCCCGAATCGCGTTGAAGTTGGAATTTATGAATCCAGGCGGGAGCATCAAAGACCGCATTGCGGTCGCTCTCATTAAAGATGCAGAAGATACCGGGCGCCTCAAACCCGGGGGAACTATTGTTGAAGCAACTGCGGGCAACACTGGAATTGCCTTGGCAATGGCTGCTGCAGTATTTGGGTACCGTGCATTGTTCGTGGTTCCCAGCAAGATGAGTCCTGATAAAATTCGGATCTTGCAGGCGTATGGTGCCGAAGTAAAAATCGTACCGGATTTGCCGCGTGATGACCCCGACAACTATCAAAATATCGCTGCTCGATTAGGCGAGGAAATCTCCGGGGCTTGTTATATGGGGCAGTTTGAGAGACAAGCCAACCCTTTGGCGCATTTTGTCGCGACTGGTCCAGAAATTTGGGAAGATACCAAGGGAAATTTAGCGGCGGTAGTCGCGGGAGCGGGTACCGGGGGCACCATAAGCGGTATAGGGCGATATTTAAAGTCTAAAGACCCTAGGATTCTAGTAGTGGGTGCGGACCCGGAAGGATCCATTCTGAGTGGAGGAGCCTATCACCCTTTTAAGATTGAGGGTATGGGCGAGGATTACTACCCAGAGACATTGGATACTAGTGTGGTGGATCGTTGGATTGCAGTGTCCGATGAAGCTGCTTTTGCAATGGCCCGGAGGCTTTCCCGTGAGGAAGGTCTCCTGGTCGGCGGGTCAACCGGGGCTATTGTGGAGGCAGCGGTGATGGTTGCCGCCGAATTGCCAGCGGACCAACTTGTTGTAGCCATTGCTCCGGATACTGGAAGAAATTACTTGAGCAATATTTTCGATACCAGCAAATAAAGAGGGGGATTGACGATGAACACGGGACAACAAGCACCACAGATCATCTTGCGGGCCACTGACGGCCAGGAGTTTTCATCGCATCAAACCGTGGCCAACGGTCCACTCGTGGTTGCGTTTTTTCCTTTAGCATTTACCCCAGGCTGAATTCAAGAATTATCCACCTGGCGGGGGGATTACAAACAAATTCAGGAATCTGGCGCTAATATTGTAGCCATCAGTACCGACCAAACGTTTGCCCAAAGGGTTTTTAAAGCCTCACTGGGCGGATTGCCTTTTGAACTCCTGTCGGATTGGATGAGGGAGACTGCGCGCAACTATGGGGTGTTGGATGAAAAGGGCGGATACGCCCGACGGAGTACTTTTGTCCTAGATCAGAATCATCACTTGTTGTATCAGAATCCGGAGTTTGGTGCTGGGAATCGCGGCCATTATGAGGCTGTGCTGGATGTCTTAAAAACCCATCACGGAACCAAAGCGTAAGAAGGGATTCTTTTGAGTCAGTTCAATCAGTTGGTCGAATTTTTTGATCGCCAAGAGCGAAGCACTTGGCAAATGGAATTGGCCACCACCCTATTTGAAAAAGCTAGTTTGCGGCCTGGAATGCGAGTGCTCGACGCGGGATGTGGCGCGGGCTGGCTTTTGCTTGGCTGGGCTCATCGCATCCCACTCGAGGCCGTGGGTATTGACAACTCAGGGCCAATGATAGAAAGAGCTCAGTTCAATGCGCTCCAAATGCAGCAATCAACACATTTCGAGGTCGCTGACATGAGACGTTTGCAGTGGCCAAATGACAGCTTCGATCGGGTAGTTTCTAATTTTGTTTTCTTTTTGTTTGATTCACCAGCTTCCACATTGACAGAAGTATGGCGGGTTCTCAAACCTGGTGGCCGTTTCCTGATGTTTAACCCAGGGCTGAAATGCCTCAACGACCATATGGACTCTTATGCAGAACTGCGCGGTTGGCAAGAATTTGACCGTGACAGTTTTCTACAATGGGGCGATGTAGTGTCACGCCGTCGCCGATTAACGCCTGAGGACATTGAGTCATGGTGGGGAAATACATCGGCGGTGTTTTCGCACCAAACTTTGTGGAACGGGATTGGGTTACTAACCGAGGCAGTAAAACCCCTAGCACAGGTTGAAGAATAGCTCAATCATTTGAGCTATTTTGTGGTATTCGTGCCGTCTTTAACGTCCAACTGTGGCGTGGTAGAATAATCAATATCGCCATTTATCGAATCTATACAGAAAGGACCGAAGAGCAGCATGTTAGAGTGGCTGATCGGTAAAAAGCGTGGCCAAACCAGCAGCAGTTCGCCAACTCATATTTCTCCCCAAGAAGTGTTGAACATGATTCAGTCTGGGGTTAAGGTTACCATTTTGGATGTTCGGGAACAGCATGAATACCGGGCTGGGCATATAAAAGGCGCTCAATTGATACCCCTGATGCATCTTTCTAAACGACTTCACGAGGTGCGCAACGAACACTTGATCATTACTGTGTGCCGTTCCGGAAATCGGAGCGCTCAGGCTGCTCGCCTTTTGCGGACCCACGGATATGAGGTGCGCAATATGCGCGGCGGCATGTTGCAATGGCCAGGAAAAATCGCAAAATAGCCTTTGAGGAAGGATGTGACACATCATACTGGTTGATCGGACAATTGTACGTTTGGCGGGAATTGTTGCCATAATAGGCGGACTAATATTTTTTGCGATACAACTGCCGAGTATTGGCGGCTATCTAGTGGCATCCGGGTTGATTTTTTTAGCTTTTACCCTAGGGTGGACGGCCCGTTATCAAAGAGTATTGCGAGAACCACCCGACACGCACGATGGTTGGGAACCCACTGGAGAAACCTATTTGAATCCGGGTGGCGATGGACCAGTAGCCGTGTGGCACAAAGGCATTAAACGTGTGTACGTGAAAGTCCCCAATGCCCGCCATGAATAATCGGCGGGCCATACTTTTTCTGATTCTGGCCAATTTGCTGTGGTCGGGAAATTTTTTAGCGGGACGACTCTTGCGAATAAGCATGGGACCTTTCACGTTAAATGGCATTCGCTGGACCATATCCGCGCTGATTTTGGTGTGGCTGGTTAGGCGGCGAGGAGAGTCGTTGCCTCTGTTACGACAATGGCGTCCATTTTTGCTTTTGGGCTTGGTAGGGATGTTTTTGTTTTCGTCCCTGACCTATTGGGGTTTAACTCTGGTTGGCGCGGGAGAAGCAGGACTTTTGTCAGGGTTGACCCCCGTGGCCGTATTGGTTGCAGGGTTTGTCATTGCCAAAGATCGGGTCCATCCTTTGCAATGGGTCATGGTATTGGTTTCCGTATGCGGTGAGCTATTGTTGCTTCACCACAAGGGGGCAGGGGGCCTGGTTTCGGGTAGTTTATTTGGTGCTATCCTATTACTTCTGGCCGCCTTATCGTGGGGGGTATACACCGCATTAGGGCGGCGATATCGGGTGCGCTTTTCACCATTGGTGATGACTGCTGGCGCTGCGGTGTGGGGGGCAGTACCATCTTTGTTACTAGGGTCTTGGGATTTGACGCAACACCCGCTGCTTCTCAATGTCGCCAGCATTTCCGCGCTGCTCTATGTCAGCACTTTTGCCTCAGTGTTAGCTTTTGTGGTGTGGAGCGCTGGTGTCAACATTATTGGCAGTGCGACGGCGGCGCCTTTTATGAATCTTCTTCCAGTTTTCACCGCGGTATTAGCTGTCTTGTTGCTACATGAACGTCTCGGTGCTTACCAAGTGGGTGGGGGATTAGTAATCATCGCAGGGGCAATAGGGTCAAGTTTGTTTCGAGCGAACCCGCGCACAGTGCTGTCCGAAACCTAGGTCTGTGCCTGCAATAGATAACCGGCAAAATAGGGTGCTGGTACCACACCTTGTAATCTTTGGGTGCCTGGCTCCAAGATGGTGGTAGGAACTCCCAATATATTAAACTTTTGCCCGCGTTCAGGAAACTGATCCACTTGAATGATTGCGACAGACACCAATGGTTGCCATGCAGCGCATTCCATTGCCAGATGTACCATCTGGGCGCACGCCATTCAGGTGGGTGAAACAAAAATTGATGCAGCAATTGAATCGTAGATTTGGTCCAGCAATGAGCGGGTAGTAACATCTAATTGCGGAGTGATACCGCTATAGAGTGCGATGGCATCTACAAGAGCTGTAAATTCTAGGCCAGTCGGCACTCCCCAAAACACAATATCCAGCAATCGTACGGCTTTCGAACGCAACCATACTTTGGGGGCGGGAGACCCTGATTGATATACATACGATAAGGTATGAGGGCTCAGAGAAACCAAGTAAGACACTAAATCGAGTGTTTCAATCACTATCGGGTGGTCGGCGCTTCCTTCAACTACCAATTCCACCGCAGAGGGTAAAGCCATCAAACGCTGAGACAAAGTTTTTTCGTCCCTATCTTGTAAGTAACTCATATTAGAACCGCCTTACGTTAATTAATGATGACGATGGATAGGGCAGGGGAATGCAGTGTGAACTCAGAATGCCCTTTTCACTCGCTCTCATAATGGCTGAGAGTAGCATAACTTTTTACTGAGATTTCACGCTGGAAGCGACGATACAAGATGGAATCGATTATACCAAGCGGGGCCTCAAATCTGGGCGTCTATAGAAGCTCTCATTAGAGCAAAGGGTGCGCGGTCGGCTTTTTACCAGAAGGCCGACACTTCCCCACGAGGTCACCCACTTGGTAACTTTATTATGATCATGTGAAGGAGACTTGTCTATGTTAGATTTCAAACCCGAGACCGGTCTAACTCCCTAATTCTAGATAGATCATTAATCGCTGGACCCTGAGCCCCTCGGGGCGTGATATTGCGAGGCAAGGCCCAAGCGTTCCAAGCCTATCATGCCCCGTTCTCCGCCTCCAGGGTGACGACAGCGAACGCCGATCGAGGATGCGTCTTGTCCGTGGTTTATAGGGGGTTTAACAGAGCCGATGGTTCTCGCCAACTTTACTAGCAATCGACGGCCCGCTTTAAATCACATCATGGTCTTTAAGAATGTGCCATCTCTTTTTGATGGGACGATACCATAGAATGACAGAACGAGCGGAAAATACCGACTATTCCGTAAAGACTGTTAAAAGTGTTAGGAGGCGAATACCATCAAAAAGATTGAACCGTTACCCCGATTCTGGTTGATCCCGGCCCTGTTAACAGTGTCATCGTGGGTTTTTTGCTTTCGAAATAGTGCCACACAAATGTTGCAACCTACACCTCGGTTATGGCATCTCGGGGGAATAAGTCTCGGGGTCACCGTACTTGAGGTTATGCTCGCCCGTTGGGCATGGCAGTATGCTCCTATGCCAGGTCATGGGGATGCTCCTCAGCCAGCGAGCCTTGCTAAGCGTCCGTGGGTCATATTTGGATTGGGTGTAGCCGTCGCTATCATTGGGATTGGAGTGCAGATATTCTTGGTATCAGCTAATCCGATCCCGATACTGTAAATGTTAACTGTAGTGCGCGAGCGACAGCCCGGTGTCGCCATCGACTTTGCAGCCTGGGTAAGTTTGACTAAAACCCCGAAATGTCAATTAGGGATTTAACGGTGAACCACTGAGGTGGTGACGGCCAGTCCCTGATATCCAGCAGTGCTCTATTGACGATCGCCATTAAACGCCTCCACCCCATCCACCATCTTAGCGAGGTCAATGCCCTCTGAGGTTTCACAAAAGTGGTATTCCCCATAGAAGTTGACATGCTTCCAACTCACGGGACTCACGCGTTTGATTTGATTGGTTTGCTCCGGATTCCCTTGGAGTTCTTGACGTTTCAATCACTCTGATAGAATGCAGGCATTGTAGTAGATCACGCAATTGGCGAGCAGCCGCGAGCATTCGCTCCAAATCTGTTGTTCCAGATCCGTTTTGACACGGAGCCGGCCGGAATACGCATAAGCCACTGCGCGCCGAAGCTTGTGGTACGACTCGCCCCGGTTCAGCGCACGCTGGACGTTGTGGCGCAGCGTCACCGAATCGACGTAGGTCAGCAGGTACGCACTGCGATAGATATTGTCCAACTCCCAGAGGGCATTGACCTCGCTAAG
>JAMCTO010000204.1 GCA_023381095.1 Bacillota bacterium | reverse complement strand
TTTCGCGGATGCGACTCACTTTGTCTTAGGTGCCTGGCTCGACTACCTCTGGTGCCAGACCCGCATCCTCTTGCCGACGCCCTCGGGGCGTCAACGCTTCAACGTCTTGGGCGCGTTGCATGCGGTGATCACGGTCACCAGTGACACGTATATCAATAGCGACAGTGTCGTCACACTCCTCAAAAATCTCGCCGAACGGTTCACTGACCTACCCATTACCCTGGTGCTGGATAACGCGCGATATCAATGCAATGTCTACGTGATGTCCGAGGCGGAACGCCTCGGGATTACCTTGCTGTGGCTCCCCACATATTCCCCCAACCTCCACCTCATTGAACGCAAGTGGAAGTTTGTGAAGTCCTACTGCTTGCATGGGCGTTATTACCCAAAATTTGCTCCGTTTAAGCAAGCCATCATCGACTGCTTAGCGGAGACCGACGGTCGCCACAAAGCTAAACGGAATACCCTGTTGACGCTGAACTTTCAGGTCTTTAAATCGTCCGCCTAAATCGTCAATTGAGATCTGCGGGTGGTATAGCAAAATCAAGAGACCTAATGCGGCCAAGACCCCGCCCCCTACGTCCAGCCCGTGTAAGAATCCAAAGGCGTGACTCCGGTGCTGTTCATCGACATTTTGGGTCAGCATCACCCGACGCGACGGGCTACGCAGATTGCGCGAGAGCCAACCCAGGTCAAAGAGTGCAACGGCTTCCCACGGAATCACAACCAGCGCCGAAAGGGATAGTAAGGGGATCAAAAGATTCCCAAAGATGGCGTGGCGACTTTACGATGATCGGATCGATCCCCCCATCGTCCCCAGAAATACGCGACGACGGCACCTGGACCATAGCTGAGTGCCATCGCTACTCCATAAGCCCAGATTGGCCTTCAGTACCACGACTGAAAACAAAGGGAATCCTGCCAGAACCGCCTAATAACCAAAGTCCGTGAAAAATGCGGACAAAGCGATTTTCCATACATTCGGAGTACGCCAGGCTCTAGATTTTGCATCGCTGGAATCACTCAAGATAGCGGTCACATCCTTTTAGCTCAATTCACCAATCTCTGTCTCGAACTTTACGACTACAGACCCCAGGTCAAGTTGATTCAAGGCTGAACCTTTGCTACAGTAGATCTCTGGAAAGAAGGGGTGTTCCAGTGAGTGAAGACACGATGTCCCGTGCGGGCGCCGCGCGGCGATTAGGGGTAACACCCCAACTCATCGAGAAGGGAAAATTGCGCGTCACATCGTCCGATCCCGGAAGTCCAGTACTCCGATCAGATGTTGAAGCCAGGTGGGAGCATAAGGCCCAAAAACACCAGAGAATCTTATCCTCCGATGAGATAATCTGGAAACAGGAAGCCCTGAGTGCAGTGGGGTCCCTCTTAACGCATTGGGACGATTGGCCCGCATCAGAAATTCGAACCCGGTTACGGGAACTTGGCCAAGACCCACCGGACGAGTCTCACTGATAGAAAAATACTCAAGCCGCTCACTAAACAACCGGCCTTCGACGCAAGGGTTGCGTGGCCGCTTTCCTTGCGTCTTGTTTGCCCGAACGCTCAACCAGGATTTTCCTATGGTGACCAAACCTACGACATTTTGATACGATTAGACCCTAAGGTCAACATTTCCAGTCACCTGAGTACATGATGAGGAGGATTCATATGATTCCGGTCACCGAGGCTATGGTGCAGGATACCGATGCGTGGTACGCTGCGTATGACCCATTATCCGTAACCGATAAGGTCACATTTATTCGTGACACCCTCGACTTCGCGCTTACCGATGAGTTTTTAGAGGAAACCGGGTTCTCGATTGTGATAAGCGAGCTCGAAGCGCAGGCTGGACCGATTGCCGTCGCGCCCGTTATAGAAAAAATACGTGACAGGCTCCCCGCCTTTCACTATCGCGAAATCCAGTATCTAGAAGATATCATGGTTATTCAGGGGCTCTTTTTGGGAGACCTCAAAAAGACCGCAGTCGCCGCCGCGTATTTCCGCGAGGATCCGGAACGCTTCGCTGACTATTATTTGACCACCTTCCGCTTCTTGGTCCTCTACGGGGCCCATGATATCGCGCGGGCCCAGGCCGAAGCCGGCTTGCTACCGCTACGCAACTCTCAAATGTTGATAGCCGGAGCCGAAGAAGGTCTAGCACAATTCCTCCTGTTGGACTATGCGCAAACCCTCTATGTTCGTCGATCAACCGATGAGCCTCTCGATGCCGCAGCGTTCGTCAAGGAATACCGTCGGCTTTGGCCACTCGGCACCGACGCCGATGCCGACTTCTTCTACCAGCGCCTGGCCAACCCTAAACCGGGGCCTAATCCCTCATGGCGCCACGATCTCCAAAGCCAGGTCAGCATGCGGTCAGCTCTCTTTTGGTGCTTCCTCATCGAGATGTACGAACAACGCCATATGGCCTTTGCCGTTGCCGCCGCTCTTTGGAACACGGTCTGGCGCTTCCTACAACAGCACAAGGGTTCTGCTAATACCGTCTGCTTCCCGACCGAGGCGGAGTTAGATCGACACCTAGCCCAACTCACCTCCATTGTCTCCACCCACGACGATGACGCCTTTACCTTACTCTGGGGCCTCCCTTACGTGGCCAACTTTCTCCACAATCAGGGCTTTACGAGAGACGATGAGCTTGTCCACCTTAAATCCCTCGCCAAGACATTCCAAGCCAGGCTAATCCAGGCCGTGCCGCACGATCTCTGGCAATATGACTACGTGCACCGCTGGGATCCGCCAGAGGGTACCGATTTATTAGAATGGGATAAAGAGATCCATCAATTTCAAGAAAGTTTCACAGCGGCGCGGCCCGAATCGCCGTCCCCTTGGTCGTTGCCAACCGAAAATCTTCCCTTCGCTTTTGATTTGCGCGATCTCGCCCCCAGTAAGGGTCCTATGGATCCTTTCTTTGAGACCAATCCCCAGGGACGACGTCACCATGGGGATCCCAAAAGGAAATCTCGGGAAAAGAAAAATCGCAAAAAGTCCCGACAAAAGCGCCACTAATACGGGAAAGGGCGACGGAACGGACACGACAGCGATTATGGGCTAGACTGGTTTGTGGCTTGGCCTATTGGGCGCCATTGGTATGGGGACTCACAAGATTTACGGATTTGAGCCACAGTATCCGGTGAAATTAAAGGACGTTCTGCATGCGTATCGATGACCATCTCGACACTGTCATAGAACGGTCCCGACAGGTCATCTTCGGGCTGACCAGTAAAAGTCCGCGCTGATGTTCAACGTTTACCCCGTCTTCCCCTGGCATGCTTTCGAATTTGCATGGCAATCTGCTCTTGGGAAGTGTGATAGAGGAACCGGCTGCCACCGAGCAGGACTTCCTTCGCGGATTATCAAGCGGACTGATGATAGCGACCTCCTCAACGAACGGCACATCATTTTGCTCGTGGGAACGCAGCATGTCCACGAGCCCGAATCGACCGGAATAGACATGTCCTTTCTCGGGCCGTTGCGCGGATAGCACCTCATTTGGATAACACATGACATACTTCGATTATAGCCACGGCGAATAAAATAAGAAGTCGACATTCTGGCCGTTTCAAGAGGCAGTCTAATGTCCGGTTGGCAAAAACCCAGCCGCTTAACCCGGCACGGTCGCTGAGACCGCAGCCATTCACACCATTCGCCGCTGCGAAATCAGAGCCCTTTGAAGCGACTCCTAACTTTTCCAATCGTAATGTATGGTTGGAACACATTGCGGTACCCCGGGGCCCCGGTTTCTCGCTGCCTTTGTTTCGTTGGCCGCCTCAAATCTGCCACACCGGGTGACGTGGAAGACGGCGGTAAGTGCAGCTGTAGCTGGAACTGTATTACTTTTGTTGGTAAACTTAAGGAGCACGGCTCGTATGCGCGTCCAAATTTCCTCTTTGGGCTATTGGCAAAACATGGTTGAAGGATCAAAACTGGAAAATACGAATGATTTTGGTTTTCGTGTTGATCGAGTCGATTGCCATGAAAATGATAGTCGGCCAAAATTGCTTGACCGACGGTAGGCCCTAATGTACTAACGCCCCCAATTAAGACCCTCGCGCTAACAATTGCATCATCATGCAGAAATTAATGTGCGAGCTTTGCTGGATGTTCAGGAACAGCGGCACTCTAGAATCGAGCTCCATAATTACCAAATATAGGGAATAAGGCGGTATTTCACCTTTGACATATACTCGTCATAACCCGGAAGTTCCAAAAGCAGTGTGTGTTCCTCTTGAACCGCCCTCCATGCAATTGCAACCATTATTCCAAGACTTACAATGAGTCCGTACCACGATCCAAGCAAGAGAGATGTACCCATGAGGAATATGACGGCTGCAGCATACATCGGATGTCGCACTGTACTATACGGTCCAGTTGTTATCACGGTTTGTCCCCGTTCACTTTGAACACGTACGACTGGGGACAGGTACGAATTTTCCCGAAATACGAGAAAAAAGCAGTAAAACGAAAATAAGAGTAAAAACGCTCCTACTATTTGAAGCCACATTGGGACATGTGACCAGTGAAATCGAACCGCATCAAGTGGCATAAAAATCAGCCAGCCGAGAAAAAAGACGTTTATAAGGACAAACCAAGCTTTATCCCAGGATTTTTGGTCCTTTTTCCCTATTCCGGTCATACGCTCTGTTAATAGACCAGGATTGAATCTGGCCAACCATACACTCAACACAATGACAAAACCGAAGAACAGAATCAGATAAGCCCATCCCGCAGTCCACGCG
>JAMCTO010000203.1 GCA_023381095.1 Bacillota bacterium | reverse complement strand
ACTCCTACGACGGATGGGTGGTGCCATGTGCTGCATACATTACTGAACCAACAGGTGTTGTATACCGAATCCATTACGGACCTTGATTTCACACAGTTTCCAAAAGTGCCGGCCGTCTATCTTTTTTCTCTTCTAATATGGGATATCATCACGTTTGCCATTTTGCGATCCTCCGTAGTCAATCACTCGTTTGTCTACGGAGAGTCCAAAATGATGGAGTTTTTGTCTGGCACTCAAGTCAACATGGGAGTAACTGTGAATCAACCGATATTGTTTACGAATGGTGCGCTACAAGCTAAATGGTTAGGGCTTGTTCCCATACGCCATACATGGAGCCATGGAGCCATGGAGCCATCAATATGGGTTTGTTTGTTCGCCGTCTGCGGTCACTGCTCAACCCTTAACCACCGGTTCCTGCCAAAGCGGGGACTCAACATATGACGGTCAGTTATTAGTGGATTATCCGCGTGGTCTTAATCGGTTGAAGGAGGTTTGCCCTTTGAGGGGAGCCAATGAACGGTAATACCTTCCACTCCGGAAAACTCGGGATCGCCTGTAACCACTTCGGCGTCATATTCAGACGCTACGGCACAAGCGAATGCGTCGGCATAGGAGAGTCGTCCGTGAGCCTTGAATTGTGCGGCCGTTCGAACCCGATCCCACGTGGCGTCCACAATGGTCACGTTGTCTTGGTGCAGGATATCGCTGACAACGCTTTCGGCGTCTTCCTGACTTTGAGCTCGCGACACGATGTAATAGACCTCGCCCAAATTCACGACACTCATCCAAAAAATATGTTCCGATTGACTCAAAAGGTCGGCTACTTGGTCGGCTCCCACATCGTCTGTAAGTAAGGCAAGCACTGCGTAAGAATCGAGAACAAAATTAGCCATCGTGCTCCCGCTCGGCCAACAGCGCATCAACGAGGCGGGCACCCCGAAAACGTCCTCGGGCCCCAATTAAGGGAGAAGTTAAGAGCGGTCGCAGCCATACCATTCCGCGATGTTCCATGATTTCCAACTGTTGACCGGAGGCGAGTCCCAGCTTACCGCGAATTTCTTCTGGAATGACAATTTGCCCACGATCCGTCATTTTCACGATCATATAGCCACCTCCTTAAGACTATTATGGATGGATATCTAGGATGCCGCAAGAGTGCGATTTAACTCCTCAACTTTTCCAGTTCAAATAACAGCGCGAAGCCTTACACCGCTTGGGCTTGACGAAGTTTTTTATCGAGGTGGACAACGCACAGTGCCTCTTTCTGGGTATAAGTGTCTGAGACACAAATCCCTAGAAAAAGACATGATATAGGATACCACTATGATTGGAAGCGACCCACTCAACGGGGGAAACGACCTCTCCATGACCGACCCCGGAAACGACGTCTTCAGTACGATACCTCCCCATAAGTTAGCGCGTATGGGCGGCAATCCCCTCCCAGTCCCTATACGAATGGGGAAATGGTGCAGTTTCAAGGGCAACCGCAAGTGTACCAGGTCCGCTTGATCGCCTCCGGCCTGGCCTTGGGATGGATATCTTCAGCCGCCGATTTTCGGTCTGCAAGTTTTCAGTGGTCCCAGGTGCATCTGTTACCCAATGGCATTCCCCGGCCTACGGATAAGTATTGGCTCGCATCGGGTTATGGTGGGGGACCAGAAAACTCCACATCCACTCCATGGAATGCCAGGGGAATACCCGCCCCTGCGAGTATCCCGGTTACGGAGAGTATGCCGGGTTCGGGACTCATTCGTTATCCGGGGCAATCCGCGATCTACCTCATCACAAAAGAATCCCAGGGTAGGGATTTCCGCGTTCGATGGATTCCGTCCGGACAAGATTTTGCGGCTTGGGGATACAATTGGCAGAGTGTCCAAACGGTTCACTATCTGCCGTACCCCGTGGGAACCCCCTTAACGGTGGCCCCCCAATAACCAATCTTCTGGCGTCTGTCACATATTGGGGTTCGTTCCGGTGAAAACAGGTAGATGGCGGTATCCAGAGATCGCGGATTGTGACTGACAGCACTTTCATCAAATTTGTGATGAAACTACGAATTATGGCGGGAGAGAATGCCCAAGATCAGAATTCCCCCGCCAATCAATACCCGATCGAGAAGGGAAAGGGCCGACATTTTAACCCAAATATATGCTAAGGCGTGGATCGGAATCTCTCTACCGGTTGTCTTTATTTATTATGGTTCAAAGACGGAGAAGGAATTGCTTAATCACCCTTTTCGAGGGGATGTGCAAAACATCCCATTAACACTACATTCTCTCATGGAAATGTCAGTCACAATTGAAAACAGGCGCACCACATCTTCTGTCGTTCCGGTGCCGCCGAACAGCACATTAAAGGTGCCGTTGACTGCATAGGTACCGGGAAGTATCCGCCGCAGCCCGAGAAAATAAGCGGATAAGAGTTGCGGCGGCACAATGGCTCCGCTGGAGACGATCGAAATAATTAAGACCACGAGATTTGCTACGATGCCCCTCGGCCCAAATAACAACGTGGCAATCTGCGCAACGTACATGAATGATGCCGAGGCAAGCCATTCGAACGTCCAGATGGGAATAAAACCCTGAGTAAAGGGCCCCGTAGCCACGGACACCATGAACGTGCTCACCCCCGACACAATCAGGGAAGTTCCGATGATGGCAACACAACGTATGGCAAAG
>JAMCTO010000202.1 GCA_023381095.1 Bacillota bacterium | reverse complement strand
AATCGGCATGTCACAAATTCGTCACACAAAGAAAAAAATAATAGGAATAATAAATATAACTCTTTGTTTTTATGGTGCCGGCAAGAGGAGTCGAACCTCCGACCTACCGATTACGAATCGGATTTTACACCCTTCATCGCTTGGGCGTCACCACAAATAACATATAATAACAAGGTATTATAGTCACCACCGCTCACCGCAAATCACTGCCAATCACGATCCAGGTGCAGCATAATTGCAGCGCATGGTGAAACTGGGTTGCGTTTACCAAAGGTCCGTCTCGCGGACTTTTGCTATCTACTCACTGCCTGTCACTGTGCATGCGACCGTTGTCACCTGCTTAAGCTTCATCTGGCTCAGGCGGCACCCACAGGGCCAAAAGTGCCTATGGTGCTCCGTTGTGAACTTAAAAGCGTGCTTATCCGGTTAGCTCCCAAGGCTACCAGATCTAGTGGGTCGTGATTTGGCGGCATAAAACTCGCATAGGTGGGAGAGATGATCTTACCAGCGATACCAAGCAGGGAACGGAAGGCGTTGAAGGGATAGAAGCGGCGGTTAAAGCGAAAGGCAAACTTTTCTGCCAGTAATCTTGGTGCCTGGGCAGAGACCTAACCAACTCGTAAAGTGTCCGACCGTTGGGAATCGTGACATATCCATGCCCGTTTCGGAAATAACGGCGATAGCAGTGGTCACATTGATACCGTCGATGCGGGTGAGGTCCACCCCACACATCTCGAACAGTTGCGTGCGTAAATCAAATTTTGGTGCATTACGGGCACGGGCTTTCTTCTTGCCCTCAGGAGGCTCGCCATCATGGGCTTGCAGAGCACGTAATTGTTCCTCGATCTCCCGATCGCATTCGGCCACTTGGGTACCAAAGTCTTTGTCGGAGTCGAATTTACGGGGTCATAAAAACCGCAATGCTTGATTATCTCAAGCAAGTGAGCAGTGATTTCAGCCACGAATTTTCAGCCGGTGACTGGCTGGGAAATATGGGGGATATGAACGAATATGCCGATAAAAATATCGGAAACATCGCCGATAATGAGCCGGAAGCAGCAGAAGAAATCTCCCATGACACGGCAGACGAAATCATACGAGAGATAGAAAAATGCATTAAAATCGTAAATTTAATTTCCGTATAATGAGATGCAATAAGTTGTTTTGTTGCACAATAACGGATTTTAGTTTGAGAAAATTGCAAAAAAATTAACTTCTCTCGGGAGCAGCCAAGGCAATTGTATCACAAGGGTATACGCAAGTTGAAAGAAAAAATTGAACAGCTGGCGGCTGAATTTCCTTTGGATTATGCTGATAAGCAAGACGAAACCATGCTTTATAGTACGCATGAAGAGAAAGTTGCTGAATTGCGGTATCGTGTAAGATCCACCAGGAGGAATATCAGCAATTCTACACGTATGATGCGGAGGGAAGAACAGCCAACTTTCCCTCTTCTGAGGGGCGGTTGTGTACCGCTTTGATACTTAAAAGTACACAGTTTTATCGCTTGTTTTTAGTGCTTGCATGCGATACAGAGTGGTGTTATAGATGACAACTAGAACGGCAAACGCCCCAGTCGGATTGGCCAACTGGAGCGCCGTTTGAATGCCGGAGAAACCATTTTTCAGGAGGTATTGCTCGATGAATACTATCAATGTTTTATCCGAAATTGTCAATAACAAAAACCTTAGCTTTGGATTTTTGGTCCTGGTCATGGCGAGGTTTATCTGGGTAGCTCGATACTTTTTTAAGAGCAAGCTCCAGGAATTGATCGGACATAAAGATCTGGCGGCGGTAAGCCGTGCCAAGTCAAGAGCACTGTGTAAAGCTCATGCGACGCCATTCATTCGCGCATGGCAGAGCGTGCGCCATGCCCACCACCATGCGTTTCCTAAGAGCCTGAGCCAGACAGGGGCGATCGGAAAGGACCTGAGCCGCGTAACCGCCCGTGCGCCACGGCGGGCAGGTAGGCAGGGTGGACAGAAGAAAACGACGTCCGGCGGATCCGATGATGGCGGAGACGGAGAACCGCCGCACCGACTTGAACCCTTACTTAATTACGAAGACTTTGGCCGGATCGCCAGGTTGGCGCCCGGTACCGTAAAAAACCTCTACTGTAGGTCCCCAGAAAGGCTCCCACCGGCCATCCGCCTGCCCGGGCATCGTGGCCCACTGTGGCACCCCCATGATGTCCGGCAGTGGCTTGAAGACCATCGCGTCACCCCAGTCACCCCACCCACCGTCCCCGCAGCCGCTAAAGGCAAGTGTGGCCGCCCCCGGATTGCCGCGCAGGGTAAAGGGTGTGTGGCATGAGCATCAAATGTATGGTTTGGGCTTGGGGGCTCGATCTGCCGGCCCCCGTAAAATTGGTCTTGCTGGCCTTAGCTGATCACGCTGATGACCAAGGGGTTTGCTGGCCGGGAATAAGAGGGGTAGCCAATAAATGCAATCTTTCACACCGCTCCGTGCAACGCCACGTACAAGATATGGTGGCGCGGGGCATGGTGCGCGTGGAAGAAAGGTTCCGCGCGGACGGATCCAGATCTTCCAATCTCTACCGCCTGTCTGTGGGTGGTGGCATGGAGTCACCGGGGGGTGTCAGGCCGACGGTGGGGGTGGTGACAGAGAGTCACCTCCCTGTGACGTCGGCGTCACCCCTTGAACCATCATTTAAAACATCAATAGAAACATCAGGAGAAAAAGATTCGCCAGCGGTACGCAAGCGCACCTCCGGCGCAATAACAACAGAAACCTGGGAAGCCTACAGTCAGGCTTACCAACGGCGCTATGGCACTGACCCCGTGCGCAACCAGAAGGTCAACAGCCAATTGGCCAACCTTGTCCAGCGGCTTGGACAGGAAGAAGCCCCAGCCGTGGCAGCCTTCTTTGTCAACCATAACGGCCGATTCTACATGCAGGGCATGCACCAGGTGAGTCTGTTACTGCGTGACGCCGAAAAATTGCGGACGGAGTGGTTCACCGGACAAATGACGGCTAACCGCTACCCGCAGGGATACTGCGCCCAACCGCCCGTTGAACCGGGGCGTGCCGGCCACGGGGATGTCATTCCTACGCCCGCTCGACCAACCGTTGTTCGCCTCTGAAGGCCTATCCCACAAGGGATATCGCTCTCAAATATTGTAGAGGTGCGCAAGGTCTGTGGCGCGGCGCGGGTAATACTTCAGATTCCGGCTACGATCTGTCGGCGCAGACATGGATGGATACAGGTCGACGGCCTTACAGGTCCAAAATGCAGACGATCGTCTAGTGCTGGCCACAAGTGGAAGGTCCACCGCACGCAGCCTTGCAGATCTCCAGTGCGGCTACGATCAAGTGATTCCGAGCGCCATTTTTAGAGGGCGGAATATTGCTGCTCTAACAATCGCGGCGCCTAGGTGGCCGCCTAGAAGTTGCGATAGCCGACTCTGGTCGAGTTGCCCGCTGTCTAGGTCTCGGGATATCTGCTCGACTAACGCTACTGTAGCGAGGTTCAGTGAACAGAACGCAGTTGGAGAAAGTCCCGTAGCTGAAGTCGGATCCGCCGCAACCAAACTGTCAACCGCGGGCACGAGAAAAGCCGTAGCGACATTAGCCTCACATTGCTGTTTAAATTGTGTGGTAATATACAGCATTAGATTTACAATGCGCTGTTTGTGCCCGTGTAGCAACTCCGAAATATGCTGGAGGCGTTCGTGGGCGCCAAGTGCGCCCACTCCACGGAGATTCGAAAGCAGATCCTCCACCGTGCAGTCCAGTTGCCATGCGGATATCTCGCCCATGAGGCGCTCGAAGCGTCTTTGCCCCTCACCAGTGAGGATCGAGTCGTGCAGGTTCGGATGGTTCTCCTTCACACACAGCACGTAATGCGCGCCGCGCTCGCGGATCGTGCGGGCGATCTTCGTCTGGGTGCCCATTGCGTCGATCGTCACCACGCAGCCC
>JAMCTO010000201.1 GCA_023381095.1 Bacillota bacterium | reverse complement strand
TTCCCCCCCACATGGAACACATTTTTGCCAAAGTAATGAATGATCAAGCCGTGATTATCGACCCGGGACTGTCAACCGCACGTTTGTTGCCATCCATTTTAGGGCCGCTTAACACCACTGGCGAGGGTTCCATGACCTTCTACACTACCGGCGATCCAAAAGTGGCGCTCCATATCGCACGCATTTTGTGGCCCGATCTTGCAGAGGAACCCCGCCAACTCATTTGGGACCAATCGTCATTGAAGACCCTGACCTAGGAAGCGTGCTGGGTGATCTGTTTGCGGCGCACATCCTCTACGTTAGCCTTCAATCTTTCGAGAATGCTGACATCTTGCGGATAGACCAAAGGCAATCGCAAGGGCCCCACATTCATATCCAACTGATTCATCAACCATTTTAACGGAATAGGGTTGGGCCAACTAAACAAATCACGAAATATGGGCAATAAGCGTCCATGGAGGACGCGAGCAGTAGTGATGTCTCCGCTCCGAAAAGCCTGCACCAACGCTGCCATTTCCGGACCCACAACATGAGCTGCCACGCTGACTACCCCTTGAGCACCGAGAGTCAACGCGGGATAAAGGAGTGCATCATCTCCCGAATACACCGTAACCCCGGGACAAGTTTCCAACAGTCTTTCGATGCTTTCTATCTGACCCGCAGCTTCTTTCACAGCCACGACGTTGGGACAAGCTTTGGCAATTCGTGCTACGGTATCCGCAGTCAAAGTCACGCCGGTACGACCTGGAACGTTATAAAGCATCACCGGTATCGCCAGATTCTCGGCGATTTTCACAAAGTGTTGAAATAAACCCTCCTGCGGCGGTTTGTTGTAAATAGGGGTGACCACTAACACGCCATCCGCGCCCCAACGGGCCGCTTCGTGCGACATCTGGACCGCGTGATGGGTGTCATTAGACCCCGTCCCCATAAGTACCGCTGCATTTCCGGCTCCACGGCGAACCGCATAGTAAAGGCGTTCGCGTTCTGATGGTGACAGTGTTGGCGACTCCCCAGTCGTACCTGCTACCACCAATCCTTCACTTCCATTAGCCACCAGCCAACGCGCCAATGACTCCGCGCGCACTTCGTCCAGGACCCCATCCTCTGTAAACGGAGTCACCATGGCCGTGATTATACAAGGCCACTGCATATTTATGCCCCCTTTGGTTAATAGACGAAGAGAGCAAGTCATACTTATCTCTCCGCCCAATTCAATGCAATGTGGTCGCATGATATTTCCTATGAAGTTAGGAGAGGTTTTGATTACGCCGGAGACCGCGAAATTTTATTCGCGGGCCGGCTAAATCTTGTCGCAGGACTTAACGGCAGGAAGAAGTGGCTTGAGAAGGAGTTGGGGGGTCGCAAGGATAGATACGGTCCGAGGTACGAAACTGTTGACCATAAAATTTTTGCACCCCTTTCTGGCACATTGGCCAATTAAACACTTTATAATTATACACATCAACAACAATGATGCAAGAAAATTTTCCCGATGGGTACTGAATCTGAAGTGGAGGTTGCCGAATGGATTGGGCTTCACGGATGGATAAAATCCCCCCCTATTTGTTTTTTGAACTGGATCGCATTGTGGAACAGCAACGGCAAATGGGTCATGATGTCATTAATTTGGGCATAGGAGACCCAGATATGGCCACAGCCCCACATGTTGTCGATGCAATGCAGCAAGCGGTCGCCGACCCCAGCAACCATCGCTATCCTCATTACTTAGGCAGCAACCAATTTCGCCAAGCTATGGCTGACTGGTATGCGCAGCGGTTCGGTGTCACGCTAAACCCTTCCGATGAGGTTATAGCACTGATTGGCTCCAAAGAAGGCATCGCCCACCTGATTTGGGCCTTTGCCGAGCCTGGCGATGTCGTGCTGGTTCCTGACCCCGCCTATCCGGTGTATTATACCCAAACTTTATTAGCGGGCGCCGAACCCTATTATCTTCCTCTACTGGCAACCCACAATTTTTTACCCCAATTGGACATAATTCCCCAATCTATTCTAAAACGTGCTACCATGTTGTGGATTAATTATCCCAATAATCCAACAGGAGCTATTGCCGATAAAACATTTCTTCAAGAAGCGGTAGCATTTTGCAGACAGCACGACCTGTTGTTGTGTAGTGATGCTGCATATGTGGAAATGGGATTTGACGGATACCATGCCCCTAGCGTTTTGGAGATCGAGGGAGCCAAAGATGTTGCGGTAGAGTTTTACTCATTTTCTAAGCCGTTTAACATGACTGGATGGCGAATTGGATGCGCCTTGGGCAACCCTATGGCCATTGCTGCTTTGGGCACCTTAAAAAGCAATTTGGATTCTGGACCGTTTACTGCTGTGCAACAGGCTGCAGTAGCCGGATTAGCCAACCATCCGGAGAAATTTTTTGATACTATGAATGTCCTGTATCAAAATCGGCGCGATATTGTGATACAAGGGCTACGAGACATGGGTCTCAATGCCCCTACACCGCGTGCCACTTTTTATCTGTGGTTCCCCACTCCACTGCGCATGACCTCTTCTGACGCCGCCAAATTTTTTGTAGAAACCGCTCACGTGATGGTTACCCCCGGGGCCGCATATGGTCCCCACGGAGAAGGGTGGTTACGGATCTCGCTTACCACATCGGAAGATCGGCTGGCTGAAGCCATGAAACGTATGAAGACAGCGCTCCAATCTCTAAAATCTGTATAGTGGACGGCAAGGAGCCACACCCCGACAGGGTATGGCTCCTTAACTCTGAAGAAGAACTTGAATTCGGGCGCCTTTGCCGGAAGCAAGCGGACCCTTTGTCTAGTCTTGGCCGATTTTCACATGACCTTTTAACAAGGTCCTGGCGATGATATACCGCTGAATTTCGTCGATACCGTCCAATATCCGGAACAGTCTGCGCCGATACCAACGTTCGATGGGCAGGTCTTTGGTATAACCCATGCCCCCATGGATTTGCAACACGCGATCAACTACCCGGTTAGCCATATTAGCCCCATACAATTTAGCCATTGATGCCATATGGCGATCGTCCATGCCTTGTTCCAACATCCATGCTGCGTGATATGTCATATACTGTGTCGCTTGAATTTTCACCGCAGAATCCGCAATCATCCGTTGAATAGCCTGGCGATT
>JAMCTO010000200.1 GCA_023381095.1 Bacillota bacterium | reverse complement strand
AAAGCAATGCCGGGCACAGTGATAGAAAACGTCTCTGACCGGACGTTTCTCATGCATTTAGGAGGAAAAATTGAAATTCATCCGAGGATACAAATTAAAACCCGAGCCGATTTGTCTCACGTTTACACTCCGGGGGTAGCTCGGGTAGTGCAGGCGATTGCTGAAGATCCTAACAAGGCCTTCCAATTAACTATGAAGCGCAATACGGTAGCGGTGGTTACCGATGGGACCGCGATCCTGGGCTTAGGCCACTTAGGACCGAAGGCGGCATTGCCAGTAATGGAAGGGAAGTCGGTGTTGTTTAAGTGGTTGGCCAACGTTGATGCCGTGCCGATCTGTTTGGATACCACGGATGTGGACGAAATTGTAGAAACAGTTGTACGCATAGCGCCCGGGTTTGGCGGCATCAACCTCGAAGACATAGCGGCTCCCCGATGTTTTGAAATCGAAAAGCGGTTGCGTGAAAGGCTGGATATCCCGGTCTTCCACGATGACCAGCACGGAACCGCGGTTGTGATATTAGCTGGACTAATCAATGCTGCGCGTGTTGTAGAAAAGCCGCTGAAAGATTTGCGGGTGGTGGTTGCTGGTATTGGAGCTGCAGGGACTGCTACCACGGAATTGCTTTTAGAAGCCGGGGTTAAGGACATCGTCGGATATGACCGTATGGGTCCAATCGGTTCCCAACATTCATATCCGGATCATCCTGCGTGGGAGTCGTATGCTAAAAAAACCAATCCGTTTCACCGTGATGGTTCATTAGCGGATATTTTGCGGGGAGCGGACGCCTTTATCGGCGTATCAACGGGAAACTTGCTGACGGTGGCCGATGTTGAAGGGATGGCGCCTGACGCTATTTTGTTTGTAATGGCCAATCCTGAACCGGAAATCCGCCCGGAATTGGTCCAGGCAAAGGTACGCGTGTTGGCTACGGGGCGTTCCGATTATCCTAATCAAATTAACAATGTGCTGTGCTTTCCCGGACTATTCCGCGGGGTATTGGACAGCCGTGCAGCAACTATCACCACTCATATGAAGATTGCGGCCGCCGAAGCGCTAGCGGGGGTGGTAAAACCGGAAGAGTTGTCCGCCGAGTATATCATTCCCAGTGTATTCAATCGTGAGGTCGCGGTAAAAATAGCGCAGGCAGTGACTCGGGCAGCGGAGGACGAGGGGGTAGCTCGAAGGATTTCGCCCACCTTGAGGTAGCGGGGGGCATAACTATGGATAAAAATACTGTAGGTTCACGATTACAGGAATGGTTTCGAACGTTGGCTGCCCCAGTGCCATGGACCCCGGGCGCGATTGTGCGCATACGAATGGCAGGCATTGTGGTGCTCGTGATGCTGTTGTTAAGTTACGGTGTGTTGTGGGAAGCGTTGAAAGGGAAATTATCCCTAATGTGGGCGGGACTAGGGGAATTGGTGGCGCTATCAGCTATGGTTCTCGTTTTTGCTTGGGCGATTGCGCGCCGCCGCAAGGATGTGGACGAGTATCAGAGACGGCGCCCGTCTTAAAATCTGAATGGCAACTGAGCCAGATGTCCATGGATTAGTTGGCTTCCCGTGTGAATTAAAAAGTATCCTGTGCCACCAACTAGGCATGCCCAAAGCACTGCCGCCAGCAGTTCTCGCAACCAAGGATTAAGGTGGCGGTTTGTCACTGGGGCATCTTTCATTGCATTTACGGTGGACGTGTCCCACGAGTGCCCGGGTGGGTTCTCTCGTTTGGAACGGCGGCCAATCAGGACGCCGATGGCCACTCCTAGCGACACCAGTACCAAGTCGACAATCCATGCATTGTGGTTTTGCATCGCCAACTGGACAGCGTTCGGACTGCCGGAAATCAGCGTGTGCTGCATGCGTAAAACGGCACGGTGGGCCTGGCTCAGTGTGCTTAATGCGCCCATGACATATGCCCCTCCGACGATGGGGATTTGCAGGGCGATGAGCACCAGCCACCATGGCCAATGCCACGGTGGCCATCGACGAACCTTCGAGCTTGCCAGCGAAGGGCCACTGCGAGAGTGACGGGGCGGGATATTTTGTGCCATAAGCCTCCTCCTTGTGATTGTAGTATACACGACACACCCGCACTTCAAACCAGTTTCGTCGACTTGGTGCCCTAAGACGGAGGAAATACACTCACCAAGGTACCGTAATGTATGTAATTCCAGGCAATCGCGGCATTAGGAATGGGAAGTTCCACACACCCTAAGCTCTGGGGAAATCCATACGCGGCGCGGGGAAACCCATGAACCGCATCACCGCCGGCAAAGTAGTTTACCCAGGGAACTCCCGGGTCGTTATAGGGGACCCCGAATGGATTGATGCCGCTCATGGTTTGGCTTTGGTATCGTAGATATACCGGAGAGGTTCCTAAATAGGTGGGGCTTTGGGGAATCCCGGTATTGCACAATGAGGTGAGTACGATTTTTCCGTTGTACCATAGTTGCAGGGTTTCCGGGAGAGTTTCGCTGACATGAATGTAACTATATCCATTGGGATTGCCCATTCCTAATGCCGCGATTGCCT
>JAMCTO010000199.1 GCA_023381095.1 Bacillota bacterium | reverse complement strand
TGCGTGCACCAACGTCTCCGATAGGTCCGTATGGTGATTGACCTACGCTACCTCGTGATGTAGACCATCACACCGATAAACACAAAGAAGCCCACCCAACGAGGGCGAGACGACAGTACCAATAAGGGTCTCGGGGGTGCCTGCGGGGTAGGCTAATTGACAGGATGGGGTGAGGGCCGCCTAATGAACAAGGGTCATAAAAGAGAGAAAGGGAAAAATGCCAAGGCACTGTGGAGTCAGAACAGCCCCGGCTGATCCGTTGGTTGAAGGATGAACTTAATTCTTTCAAAATGAAAGAATTAATTCAGCCGCTTGGAGTGTCGGAGCTCAAGGCTTGAAGGTTGGAAAAATTCAACGACCTCATTCCCGAACTGCAAGCTCTTAGCTCTTATCAGTATAGGCAAACCGGGCGCCACCCACCGCGTATCCCTAGCGACGACCTAAATCCGAAAGTGAAGGAACATCAATTAACGACATTTTGTCGCGGATTGCCGGAATAAATAAACGTCAGGGAAAGTCAAATTCGGTCAAAATGACCGAAATAGCCGAGACAGTCGGAGTGGGGGCGAGCTGGTCAACCGGCTGGCAGTATCTTTACTCGTACTTTTCATGGCGACATCCTCCGCCACTTTGGCGGAGGAATTGTTCTGTCCATTGACAATCCCTGATTAGGTGAGGTCAGCCGCATACCCCGTACAGTCAATTTTAGCAAAATGCGGGAATTGACTCAGCCGGTGGCAATGTCGGAGCATCGGCATGCATACGAACTTGAAACGGGTCCCAAACCGATGGATGGCTCCACACGGCCTTAAAATCCTCCTATGACGACTTCGAGGTCTTAACGACTATTTCGCGCCATAGGACCCATGAAAAGCGTCTTAGAAGGCGTTTACGGGGCGGTTTTAGAGAGACGGGACGCGCTACGCATGATAAAATGCACGGCAAGGACGGCAAAACCGGACGTGGTGCTGTCTGGAAACGGTCGCCAGAGGCCAGCAGACCGCTCGAATGTGTAGACGGCATCCGGGGCCTCCTTGTTGTTCCAGCAGGTACTATCGTAAACCCGCATGGCTGTAAGGCTGAGCCCGTATTCTGCGGGCTCACATGTACCAGACGTGTACTATTGGCCACCGCATAACCGCGGGCAATAGTACCGATCAGGTACTACTGTCCGGGCAAAATGCTCTAGAACCTTTACGGCGCAAGGGATTGCGCTAGTACCTCCTGGGTCAACGATCTGCTACGCCCTCAGACCTCCAATCCCATGGAGCAGGCGCGCCTGCTCCGCCGGGTGAACAGTGCCTTGCCGCTGAATGGCGCCGATACTCAACAAATCGAATGGAAAATTACGGTTATTTGACAGCGATGGGAACTACTGCCTCGGGTTTGAGGATCCTGAAGGCATATTTGGGCCGGCTAATTACCTAGCATAATATTCGGCCCAATCTGCCTAGTGTGTTTGGGGAGGCCAGAAGGAGAGGTATAATGAGAATTGTTAGGGTCGAGAAATTCACGAAAACCCGATGACTCTGCGGGTCCAGGGTGTGGTGCAAGGCAATGGTTGTGGCGTTTCCCTGTTCAGTCTTGTACTCCCCGGAGGTGTTGGCGATCTCCGGATTGTTGGCAGCGCCAATCAAAACCGCTGACCGCTCTACTGGTTAAGACGCTAATGAATCGCCAGTCAGGATGTCAGCGGAAGTCGCGAAACTGATGGTGACTCCAAGACAAACGCTAGCGTAGAATGCGGGTATTCCTGGTCTGACAGCATGGTCGTTTTTAGAGGGAATGGCCCGGTGGGGATGGTGCCAACGTAAAAGTGGCGAATGCGAGGAGCTCTCGGAATTGAGCAAAGACGAGCAGCAGCATGACAAGCGGGTGTGGTGGTCTTATATCGTCTACTACAACAAGGACGATCCCCGGACCTTTGTGCCGCGGTGGGGAGGATTTAACGTTAACGTGGCCCATCCTGGCGGGATAGCGGTTTGGGTGGGCTTCTTTGTGTTTATCGGTGTGATGGTCTACATCACGAGGTAGCGTAGGTCAATCACCATACGGACCTATCGGAGACGTTGGTGCACGCACCTCTTCCCTCACTCCTCAGGGGTACCCGCCGCGAGCGGGACCGTGCGCTGAAGTTCATCATGGCAGCATCGATGGTCCGTTCCAACCTTGACCGGTAGTGCTGAGTACGGAAGATGGAGCCAAGACAAGAAACGAAGAAAGCCAAGCACATTTTGCACCTCGTACAATCAATCATTCTCGTCCACCCGGTGCACCTCGACATGGCGTTGTTAGACCTTCGATAAAGGGTCGGGTCCATGCGTTGACCCATTCATTACTAATCCCGTGGAGCAAACCCGGGTGATCCGCAGGTTGAAGGAATCGCACTGCCTCAAATCCGGCCAAAAGCCAGAACGTCAAGGAACGTCAAATCCTGTAAAATTTACACAAATAGCTGAAATCATAGGAGTGGGGGCGAAACCACGCCTTTGGAACCACAAGGAGCTAATGTGCTGGAGTATCAGATGGCCGTAGGTGCGGATCGCCATTCTTGAGATGGGGCAGTGGTTTGCGGGGTGTTTTTGAGTGAAAGTGCGGATCGTCTTGCTAAAAATCCTCAAATTATGGTTCCTGATCCGCACTTTCACCTCAAAAGCGGCCTCTAGACCTTGCCCCGCTTACGTTTCCGGGATCCGCACTCAAATGTCTTAAATTGGGAGAATGAGCGATGCGCGTTGACTGGCGAATTGACGATCACAGTCCGTCGACAACCAGCCAAACGTTTAGATTGTCTCAACGACCTCATTCCCGAACGGACAGCATTGGTCAGAACCGGCAGGGTAGGCATCACCCACGGCATATCCCATGGAGCAGGCGCGGTTGATCGGCAAGCTGACGGAACTGCATGGGGTCCAAAATGGCAAGAAGAACTCCTCTTTAAAAATTAAAGAGGAAGCCCACCGACTCGGCGTGTCGGAAACATCGCTCTTCTTTCAAAGTGAAAGAAGATGCCTAGACCGCCGGGGGTATCAACGCCCCAAGCGTGGAGCCTCACCAAGCGCAGGGCACTACGCCAGACGTGCGGGCCGACTGAGCACTTCGAAAATAATTTCCGAACCTCCCTTGAATATCATCGGTCGAGGAATCCACGGCGGCAGGCCAGCAGAATGCGCTCACACAGGTTTTAAGAGCTCATGGCGGCCAAGACAGCATATCTGTGGATAAGATAAAACGCAGGATTCTGGCGTCTGAGAACCCTTCATAGACCCCGACGGGAGTCTGGCTGTCACCGATCCCTGCGAAGTATTCAACCGGAAGAGCCTAGCTTCTGCTCCTCGACTAAGGCCCACGTGAAACCTAGTCACCGTGCGGGATCGAGGCTCTTTGATCGGGCCTTATGGGCCGTCTGACGGCCTATGCCCGCATCGCGTGCCGAGATAAGGGCCGTCTGACGGCATACAATACCGCCGAAAATGCTGTAAATCCTTGCGGGGTAAGGGAAGGAGATGGGCCGTGCAGCGCGTAAAAATGTATTTAGATGATGGCGATACAGAGATTCTCATGGCCATCGCCAGCATTGAACGAGGCGCAATGGGCGAAGGCGGGGCGTACCTGACGGCGGCGAGGCAATCATAACTTCCGCATGTGTCACACGCTATTCTCTATATGGTGTCAGGCCAAACCGACGATGGAAGGGATGAATGGTCACCGCTACCGCGCGTCATCGTCGCTTTGCCCGGTATCGACGGTTTGACCCGCACAACGAAGTGGGAGCTAATAAAATCGGTGTGACACTAGGGAGGTG
>JAMCTO010000198.1 GCA_023381095.1 Bacillota bacterium | reverse complement strand
CGTCCCCTCCGGCATAGATAAGTGCACCCGCAAATGGCACCGGTGCCAAGTGTCCCAGTACCAGGTTCATGCCTCGCCCATACCCAGTCAATGATCCCGTGCCGTTCAAACTGCCATATCCACTGACCGCGGCCAGATCTTTCGGCGTCCGAATATGGACGTGCCAGGTCTGGTTCTCTTGAGTTGAGGTAAGAGGGTACCAGGTCGCGGCAGACAACAATGCTCCTGCAGAAGAGGCAAATGCACTGACCGTGCTATTATATTCACCCCATAACACTAAACGGCCGTTCCAAGACAGGGCTACTGACACCTCCTTCCCTTGATGAATCGGATGGTCTACCCAAATCCACCCGTGTTTCCGGGCCTGATGCCATGAGACCGAATGGCGATTCACCTCAACGTTGGTAATGTGAAATTCGGGGTTTAAGAAAAGCGGGATGCGGGACAAAGCCACTCGACTCGTGACATTCAGCACACCTTGTGCGCTGATCCACGACCCGTGTTCCATGCTCAGGGAAATATGTGATGCGGTAATCGCCACAGGTTCCTTTGGACCCTGGTGAGCCCACGAAATGATTTGATTTTGCGTGATTCCTTGAGTCTCTTGCCACAACCCATAGCCGAGTGGAAAAGAAATACCAATCACAGCCAACACCATAAGCCCTGCCAAGGTTTTGCTCAGCCTGGTTCGATTAATTCCAGCCCAGGTTGCTGCCCACCAGGCGATAATTAAGAAAACGACCCACCCCGCAATCAGGGTCACATCTCCCTCGAAGGGGCCAAATCCCCACACCGGGGACAAGGTGTCAGTAAGCCAACTGAAAGGGCTAATTTGAAACAGTGGGGCCCATCCGTTGTGCCACCAGGTAGCGGGACCGATGGCCACCGTGGCCACGGCCGCCAGTATCGGGATAAGCAAGGCCATAACGCTTTTCCAAATGCTAAACAGCCACTGCCCCCAAAGATATCCAAAAGAGAGCATGAGAAGATTTCCCAGAAACAAAATCCCCATTCCATTCCGTGCGGTGTAAAGGAGCCAAGAACTGCTGGTCCAAAATCCGGTGTCAACGTGCCATAAGATGCACAAAAAAGTGAGAACGGTCCCGCTGACACCGATGGCAAGCAATGCCATTACTTGACCCGCGACACGCACCCCTGAGCGGACGGGCCACGCTCCGCCAATCCAACGCGCACGGCCACCGCGCTCAATTTCCGAAAGCCTGGTGCCTAAGAGCACATAGAGTAGCGGCGCAATGGGTAGCACGGTAAGATTCAGACACAAAATCAACGGCGAAGTACCCTGACCGCCTAAAAAAGCCACATAACTAACAGGCCAAATTCCCGCTGCAGCCAGCCAAATCCACCAAGTCCTGCTTCTCCACTGATATCGCCACAATATTTGCATTTCTGCCCATGTTTGCCCGACCATGGTCACTGGTAGCTCCCCCTTCGACGATGCCAATGAAATCCCCAGACTGCAAATCCCGCCATCAACACGGACGCAAGGGCGACCACGATCCGGTTTTCTAGCAGCGGCCAAGACCATATTTGATTACGAGCGGCAAACAGCACCAGTTCGTCCCGACGGGGATGGGGAAAAGGCCAATTGCGAGCCCCAAGTCCAACGTTCACCAGAAGAATAAGGACGACTAATCCCGCCCATAAATCCGTCGTCCACTCCACCGTTGCCAAAACCGCAAAGGTGACGAATAGGACGTCGGGAATAACTAAAAGCACATCTCTCCCCACCGGAAACGAAAACCCCATCAGTCTCGCGATGATCTCTACCAATAGGATCCACGCCACCGAAAAACTTAGGCACGAAGTCACTCGCAACAGGACAAGCCGAAAGCTGGAAATGGGGTACGTTAGATAAAGAACACGTCGGGAAGCTAGGATATCCGATTCCATGACCAGCACCGGCACTGAAGACAATAGCGGCACGAGCAATCCCAACAAATTGGGAAAATACCATCCTGACGCCATCATCCAATAGTGCCGGAAATCTAAAGCACTAGGATAAGGCCCCGGAAGCTTGCCTTGGCTGATGATGGCCACAACGGCTAATAGCATCACTACGCCAGTCATGATCCTTAAAGCGGTCCTGGGGATTCTTGCCCATTCACTCTGCAACCGTTGCATCCGCCGCCCTCAGTTCTGGAAAATTCACCAATGCCAGGTATCCGTCTTCGAGATCTGGGGATGCCGCGGCAGACTGCCCGTCGGGATCCCGGGTTAAATAGCGTACCGTAACGGTTTCACCAGACGATGCAATCCGCACCACGACTCGCTCAACAGATTGCATAGTATTGGGGCGAATCATCCACCGATCTGCCTCTTGTTCCCAGTCGGAAAGCGAAAAACTCCGCTGAAACACTAAGCCGTCCGCTTTACGTACAATGGAAGGTACCGGGCCCTCTGCCAACAACTGCCCATGATCCAAGATTCCCACGGTATCGGCTAATCCTTCGATATCAGACACAATATGGGTGGACAAAACGATGGCGGTGGTAGATGACCACTGCTGCAAGAGGTTTTTTAAATGCACGCGT
>JAMCTO010000197.1 GCA_023381095.1 Bacillota bacterium | reverse complement strand
CCATGGACTAAACCAGATGAATGGATGGGTGTGATGCCGCTATGGCAAGGCCTGGACGGGCCAGCACACTTTTCTTACGTTCAACACACTAGGAATATCATTCACTACCTCCCACGCAAGCTGTTGTGGCTCCAGGCAAAGCCCCTTGGCAATTTAGCTCTTCACCCGCAGAACTAGCGTCAATAAACGACACCGATCGTAATGGTTTATTCTAACTAAACCCGAAATTCCCATCATGATTACTCCAAAAGAGCGCCAACAGGCATTTGTCCAATGTCGCTCGCATCAGTCGCGAACCAGGTGCCAGTATGGCTGACTCACAGAATTATGCAGCGATTGCCCCCCTATGTACTATCAGCCAATTGCCTGGCTGTTTCGGACTCTTCACGTGGTCAATGTGACCACGAAAGCCTATGGGGCCCGTCTAGTGACCGCTGTCTGGTTCGGCATTGCAGGGATAGCATGGGACATTATAATGTCTCTTGCGGTGAGGCTCGCACGGGTACGGTTGGGATTAACATTGGGATTTGCACTGTTGGTGCCGACATTTCAGATGTTGCGGGAAGTCATTTCCAACGATATGGCGGCTAACACGGCAAGTTGGCGATTGTCGCTGCTACCCTTTGGGCTTTAAAACGCCCTAAACAGCTTGCTTCCGGATGGGCTGCTGTAGGGTATGGTGTTTTGGCGGGATTGTCAATATGGACCAAAGAGGAAGCCTATATTGTCCTGTTGGAGGCAATCCCTTCGTGATTTATCAATTGTGGGCAAATATCCCGGAAATTTATCAACGTGTGCAGTGGTTGCTCAAGGCATCGATTCCGGTAGTCCTTATTGCCCGACGTGGGCTCGCTACCATTCGCCCTTGCCGTTAACCTATCAAGGTATGGATCGGATCCTCGAACTTTAAGTTGGTTAATTCCTACAGAATTGCTTAACGGATCTTTTGGGCGTAATTTGATGATTATGCCGACTACGTTCGGTATTGACTTCCCATGGTGGGGGCCATGGCACAATGCCATGGGACTTTACAATGCTTTAATGGGGATGTGGGTGGTACTTATTGGGAGTGGCTTGATTTTAGGACGCCGTCGGCAAGGCTGGTGGTTGCCTGTGGTGGGTGTCTTCATACTATGGGTTGTTGAATGGCAATATAATCCCACTGGTGCAGGATTACTTCAAGGTCGCTACTTCCTTTTTTGTTAGGCCCGGTTTCTTGGATCGGGGTGCAATCCCTGCTGCGAAGGTCGGTTGCCCGGGGAAGTGAACGTGCACACGGCACATTCCTGCGAACTATACGCGAAAGGCACTTTGATGACGAGTTTTCCGGACCGCAAGGTTTTATACGACGTAAATGACACAACCTCTCCCCACGCTGACGACAAAATAGCCCGATTAAGACCCGCTTTCGCGTTTCTGTCGTTCGGCATCTTTTTTGGCTTGCGGACGTTTGGTCATGTTTTGAATGGGAAGATCCTCGAAGACATCGACATCATAGCTATCGTTCGCGACGAGTCGATGACCGGTTTGCTGGGCATAGTCCTGACGAATGTTCTTTTCGTACTGTTGATAGCGCGCCGCTTTGTTCTGATTCTTTGAACCTCTTTTTCGCCGAGACGCTTTGCGTTGCCATGTCGTGTGTTGTTTGCGATGCCGCTGGATGCGGACTTGTTGCACGGGATCGAAATCGCGAATCTGGCCGTCGGACGTGACCCAAGGCTTCGCCACGCCGCGATCCCCGCCGGGCGTAAGCTCGGGCATCGTCACATCGGGATCCTCCGCGGCAAACGACAGCTGAATCCTCCAACGAACAAACGTTCTTAGCCTAGTGTACCGTTCCCCGGCTTTATCGGCAATGGGACGCCCGGACGAGAAGAAAAAAATCTGGTGTCCTCAACGGCCGCCACCCGCTTGACCCCCTCCCGGCTTCGCCTGGGAAGGAGAATACGCGAGCTTTATGTTCAACTTTGTTCCTTCCATTTCTCTACTAATTAGCTTTGTAATATATGCTTAATGTAAAGGGGTGGGTGACCATACTCCACGATTACCCAGCTTGTGGAACTTCACAGAAATATTACGAATGTTAGGCAAAATTGTAAAAAACACTACGGAACGTTGTATAATGTGAGAAATATTCAACAGTATGACTATAGCTTTGTGGTCGACAGATAATGATAACTAGATTTTCCGGTGCCATAATTTAGCGACGTGCGATAAATACTGGTTTAAGGTCGTAGAGTTAGGCGCGGGGTAAGGGGATGAGTGCGCAACGATGACAAGCCGGAGCGATGACTTGGAACGAATGTTGAAAACCTTGATTCCCGCATGGATATCTCAGCCACTGGGTGTCACCAAAATTTCTGGCGGTATGACCAATGAGAACTTCTGCGTACAAGTCGCCGAAGAAGCATTCTTTGTCCGTTTGGGAGGAGAAGGGGCTGAACAACTCGGCATTGACCGCGATGTGGAATACTTGGCCACAGTGACGGCGGGAGATCTGGGCGTAGCCCCTTTGGTACGCCACTATTTACGGGAACAGCGCATCTTGATTGCCGACTATGTTATGGGCCGCACCCTGTCCTCCGACGAACTTTCCCAACCCTGGCGTATGGAACAGGTGGTCGAATTATTACAGAAAATCCATCACACGGCGCCCGCGGTCACTTCGTTTTCTGTATTTCACGTGATTCGACACTACTGGGAATTGGTGCGCAGTGCCCCATTAGTCGGCAGGCAGGCAATAGAGGCGGTGCTTAGCATAGCACAGCGGATTGAAGCCTGTTTACCTTTTCAACCCTCTGGCCTATGCCATAACGATTTGTTGGCTGCGAATTTTGTGTTGGATCCGAAATCCGATCGGATATGGCTGGTGGACTGGGAATATGCGGGGTTAGGAACGCCTTATTTTGATTTAGGAAACTTTGCCTCTAACCAACGGTTGTTGCCGTCTCAAGAAGAAACTTTGGCTCGACTGTATTTCAAAGAACCCGAAGTGCAGCTTCATGTCGCCGCTATTCGCCTTATGCGAGTGATGTCGGACTTGCGGGAAGCTCTTTGGGGATCGGTGCAGCGATTGGTATCTCCCCTAGATTTCGATTTTGAACAATATGCTAGAGACCATTTTTACCGGGTACAGCAGGCGGTACAGAGTTCTGCCGTAGAACAAGCGCTCCAGATATTGGAATAACGCGACGAAAAAAATTGGATAAAGGTGGGCAACAATGAAATCAGAAGCGCGAGTCGTCATTATTGGCGGAGGGGTGGCCGGGACCAGCATTGCTTATCACTTAACTCTGCTTGGTTGCCACGATGTGGTGTTGTTGGATCGTAACGAACTTACCAGCGGGTCTACGTTTCATTCGGCGGGTTTGGTTGGACAATTGCGATCATCAGTGTCTTTGACCAAAATGTTGATGTATAGCGCAGAGTTGAGTGATAAGC
>JAMCTO010000196.1 GCA_023381095.1 Bacillota bacterium | reverse complement strand
AAATTATCGGCTTGATTTTTACCCAAGCGGCCATGGCTGTCGGCGTGCTCATTGTAATGGAAATCCCCCATTGGATGATATTTGATACAAAAGGAGCATCAGGACCTGTGGCCTTTTGGTCGAGTTTCCTGGCATTAGGAGTGCAAGCCGCAGGATTTTGGTTTATTGCCCATGTCCCCCGATATTGGCGCGAATATAACGGGCATAGCACCTCTGGCGGCCACGAATTTGGGGCTGTCATGGGAGGATACTTGGCAGGCCGTGCGGCCAATTCATTGATCTCTACCAGTAAATTAGGGCAATACGGTCAGCAATACCTGGGTTATCGCACCGCGAAAAACTCTGAGTGGCTTCAGGATCGTTCACCACACTATGCGATGTGGGGCGCCAATGCGAGAAAACATGCCGCTTACAAAGATCTGTTGTCGGATCAGGCAGCCTGGCAAAATGGCGCAATGGTGGCGGAAGCTAATCGCGACGTGCGCCGCGAAGAAATGGGCAATGCCGCTCACCGCGATTTAGGCCATGTGGTCGGTGAGGATCGGCGATGGCATACCCCCGGCGGGGCATCGACTGACAGTCCCAAACCCCCATCGCCGAGTCCGCCATCGTCCCCTCGATCGCCAGAGACGTCTGACGTTTCGGAACCATCGTCCTCATTGCACCAACATCCAGGGGAACCCGTGGATTTCGATGCACCGCCGCCTGAGGACAGTCATGAAGATCTTGCCGCCGACGTTTTAGCAGCAGAAGCTGCAGCAGCGTCGATGGCCGCCCCATTGACTGGCCGTATGCGTCTGCACCATCTGGGATCGCAAGGCTCGCTCAAATCCTCCATGGCCCGTCAGCAACGAGGACGTCAACAAGCGCAGCAATTTCGTCACCACGCTCCCGTTTTGGATCCAACAACATTTTCCGAGGAAGGGATTCCTTCAGCGGGACTACCGATATTTGCACGACGGCTGGGCGATATTTCCGCAACATCCTATCGCAATCGCAAAGGTGAACCACTGCAGGGCCCACTGCATGCAACACCACCGCCCCCTGCCGAATTGCAACCGGCGGAAATGTCTTTAATGGCTAATATTTCGCCCACAGATACCCAGTATCTGAAAAATCAGCAGGCATTCATTAAAGGGTTTGTGCCCAGAGTCCAAGATCCTATCGCTCATGCGCAAAGATTGCGAGGACTGTCTGATCAAAGTCCGGAATATCAAGCATTTCGGCAACATCAGCAAGCCCATGTTTGGGCGGCGAGCAGTGTAGACAATACGGCACACTTTATGGCTTCGCAATTGGGATATTGGCGAGAAACTCCAGTAAAAGATTCCCAAGGGGCGGATACTGGACGCGTGGCATTTCACCCCGATCCTCAGTTGATGATGCAAGATCCACACTATCAAGATCGTTGGGCCGCCTATACGCAAACGGGTGTCGCTCCCGCTATCGATACGGCTTGGGCTGCACAACACTTGTCACCTTCTGTGCAAAAATATCATCGCCAGTTTGGCGCAGGCGCCGTCATATCTACCCCAGTGTCTTCTCTGGAGACCGCCCAGCAACAAGGCGATGCCCCGGCTACGCTGATTAGCGCGAGTGCGCCCATTGTTTTCTCTCAAACAATGACGCCGCAAGGACCACGGATGACGGCGCAATCGATCGCCTGGCATAAATATGACCCAGCATTTGTGCCTCCCGAATCTCCATCTGCAGAGGTTCAGGATAATGTCGTGACAAAAATTGCGCCACCTAATCCACGCGCAGATGATGTACGAACACCGAGTGATCGTGCTCGATTAGATCGGACTATGTATAACCCTCAAGCGGATACCCAATTAAACTCTCCGATTATACGACACGTCGCAGAAAAAGGAGCCTCCAGGGATCGTGGCGCAGAGCATCTGGAATTAACTCGACGCCAATTGATTCGCGAACGCCGCGAACGGCCTTTGCCCCGTCCGTATCATATTCCCCAACGAAAGAGAGAGGATTAATCTATGCGCAGTCAAATCCCTCTAGATACTAAACGCAGCTATACCTATTTACTCAAGTTGGACGGTATGGGGCTGCTTATTGTTGGCGCAGGCGTCTTTGTTCTCATCGGATTGTTGCATGAACCCTGGCCATTATGGATGCGCATCCCTGTGATGATCGTGATTGGATTAGCCACTGCAGCTCTCGCCTGGGGGAAATGGCCGCCCGGAGAATACGGAGATCGCGTAGGAGTTTGGGCCATACGCATCTTTCACTATATTCAAGAAGAGCGCCATCCCTTGCGATGGTGGATGAGTGATCATTCCATGAAACCGCTGCATTCGGCAAAAAATCGTCGCAAACACCACGGTACTGTCGCCTCACATACTCAACAAAGGAGGTAAGTTATGGCATTTGGATTGTCTCAATTATTCACGGGTCGTCAGCTGAAATCCCCTCCGGCAGAAAAAGTTGTCAAAAATACAAAGGCCAAGCAACACCATGCATTTTCACGCATCCATGCCGGCACGACGGAAGCCGTTCTTCCAGTGAAACAAATCAAGGGCCCACTCATTGAACGCAGCGATATTACGCAATGGGCGGGCCTGCTTATTGTTCAAGGCATTCTCTTTGACCTCCTCGAGGAACGCGAACAAGATATCATCTTATCGCAATACATGGGATTTCTTCATACCCTGCGATTCCCCATCCAAATTGTGTTACTATCGACGCCTTTGCACATTGAAGCAGAAATCCAGCGGTTTCAGCGTCAACCAGCACGATTTCCTCAGGACCCCCTGGTGATGTGCGCACAAGATATTGCACGGATTTTATCTATGAGTACACGCCACTTGGAGACCATGACCAATATTGTGGTGGTCACGGCACCCACCGAAACCTTGTGCCAGCAAAACTTGGATACGGTCAAACGCGGATTAACATCTGTCCATTCAGGGATTCAATTAGCCTTTCCCACTACGGCCGAAACAGAGCGATTGCTCGCACTAGGATTTGGCTACGACAATCCTCCCATTGATAACG
>JAMCTO010000195.1 GCA_023381095.1 Bacillota bacterium | reverse complement strand
GCTAAATATTTTCCGCATATGAGCTGAATTGGCTTCAGACTGTAGGGGATTCTCTCCAATCACATATAATCCCCGCAACGCCCCACGCTCCATCGCCTCAAACATTTGGGTTTGGTCCCACCCGTGTTGAGGCGAAATGCTCACGCCCCAAGCCCGCTCGAATTTCTCGCGCACCGCCGGATCAGTGATATCTTGAAAACCCGGAAGACGGTTGGGCAAAGCCCCCATGTCCCCGCCGCCCTGCACATTATTTTGGCCGCGCAACGGATTGAGTCCGGCGTAAGGCCGCCCCACGTTGCCGCCGAGCAACGAAAGATTAATGAGCGCCATGACATTGTCCACGGCGTTATGATGCTCGGTGATGCCTAAGGTCCAGCCAATCATAGCGGAAGGCGCCATAGCATATCGGTGGGCTAACGACTCAATGCGATCCGTCTTGATCCCCG
This sequence comes from Bacillota bacterium, assembly GCA_023381095.1. Lineage (GTDB taxonomy): Bacteria > Bacillota > Sulfobacillia > Sulfobacillales > Sulfobacillaceae > Sulfobacillus_C. The sequence goes on along the minus strand of JAMCTO010000195.1, from coordinate 3,851 downwards.
TAATGGCGGCCGCACGCTCGGGTGTCCAAGTGGCGACGCTGGTACGGAATGCATCAAAACCCGTCGTTGCCCGCTCAATAAAGTCGGCACGATACAATTGGTCCCGAATAATCACGTGCGCTATTGCATTTAAGAGCGCAATGTCTGATCCCACCGCAATTTGTAGATGCTCATGCGCCTTTTTGGTGGTCAGAGTCTTGCGCGGATCCACCACCACCAATTTGGCCCCGTTGTGTACACCCTTCATAATGTGGTGAAAAATAATGGGATGAGCTTCCGCCGCATTGGACCCCACTAAGAGAATAAAGGCGGTGTGATGGAAATCTTCATAAGCACTTGTGCCGGCGCCACTCCCAAACGCGGTCGTGAGACCCACAACCGAAGGGGCGTGTCAGGTCCGGTTGCATGAGTCGATGTTGTGGGTGCCAAAGACTACGCGAGAAAATTTGGACGCCAAATAGTTCAACTCGTTTGTGGACTTTGAACAACTAAAAATTCCTAAGCCATCTGGCCCCCCCTCCGCTTTTACGCTTTGAAACAATTCCGCCGCGCGACCTAAGGCCTCGTCCCAGCTGGCAGGACGCAAGGTTCCGTTGTCACGCACCAATGGCTGAGTTAATCTCAGCAGGGGTGACGACTTGCGTATGGAAATAGCCATATCACCACTCCTCCTAGTTCCCAACGACGGTTGTTCAACATTGAATTGGTCCCGTCCCGTCTCATCTCCACTACGGGTTCGTCGCTTTCGACGCCAGCATCTTTTCGGCCAACTGCTTACGCAAGGCTCGCATGTCTTCAAACTGCTTGGTGACGTCACGCATCACGGCCGCAATTCCCGCCATCCGCCCCGCATCATCGCGAAATGGCACGATGGTGAATTCTACCGAAATGCGGCTTCCGTCCTGACGGATGGCTGGCACAGACAGCAGAGCTCCCGCCTCATAACGGCTTTCCCCAGTCGCCATGGTCTTGTTATAACCGTCCCAATGGCGTTGACGCAAATTAGCCGGGATAATAATGTCCAAAGACTGTCCAATCGCATCCGGCGCGGCAATGCCAAAGATACGTGTCGCCCCGCTATTCCAAAATTGAATCACTCCTTGTGCATCGGCATACACGACGGCGTCGGACATCGACTGGACGAGTTCCACCGAAAAACGCTCCATTTCAAACTCCATGGACATCATCCCCTCTCGGTCGTGAACCAACGCACCCCATCCAGACGTTTTGTCTAGAAGGGAAGCAATCCGGCTATTGGGGGGCATGAAGTGCCCCCGCCGCTCCCCTATTTCTGTAGCGCACTCTTGGGATTCAAGTTTTGGATGTGGCCACTTTCCGTCCCGGCCGTCGGGTCGATCGCCACGTTAATTAATGTCGGCCGCCCAGACTCGATGGCATCCGTTAAGACACGGGTCAAGGTCTTGGTATCCTCGACATGATGGCCCTCACCGCCGAAGGCTTCGATGAGCTTGTCATAGCGTGCGTTTGGCACAAAGCCTGTCGGCGATGGCTGAGTCCCGGCGGGATCACCGCGATAGATGCCCCCATTGTTAAACACGACGATGGCCACCGGCAATTGATAACGGCAAATCGTTTCAATCTCCATGCCACTAAAACCAAACGCGCTGTCCCCTTCAATAGCCACGACCGGTTTCCCGCTCTCCACTGCCGCGCCAATCGCGTAACCCATACCAATCCCCATAATCCCCCATGTCCCACTATCTAAGCGCTTGCGCGGCTCATACATGTCGATCACATTACGCCCGAAGTCCAGCGTGTTGGCCCCCTCATTCACCACATAGACATCGGGTCGGTCGGACAAAGCATCCCGCACCGCTCTCAAAGCACTGGAGAAGTTCATCGGCTGGGGATCGGCCGCTAAACGCTCGGCCATTTTGGCAATATTTTTGTCCTTGCGCTGCGCGATTCCCTCGAGCCACTCAGCACTCGGGGTGATGCTCCGAGACTGCAATTCATCCAAGAAAGCTTGCACCGAGGAGCGAATATCTCCCACGACCGGGGCCGCAATAGACCGGTTACTATCAATTTCAGTCGGTGAAATATCTAATTGAATGAACTGGGTGGTTTCCGACCACAAGGGCGCCTTGCCATGGGATAGGAGCCAGTTCAACCGAGCCCCTACCAACATCACGACATCGGCTTGACCAATTGCATAAGAACGAGCTGCGGCAGCCGACTGCGGATGATTGTCGGGCAGCAGCCCCTTGGCCATCGACATCGGTAAATACGGAATACCGGTGGTTTCCACTAACTCGCGGATTTGGACATCAGCTTGCGCGTAGGCTGCGCCTTTGCCCAGGATAATCAGCGGGTTGTGGGCCGCAGCCAGCAAATCCAGCGCCCGGTGCACCGACTCTGGCGAAGGAATTTGACTAGGGGCCGGATCCACGACTTTGATTAACGACTTTTTAGCCGCGCCGGCATCCAGCACAGACGCTAAACATTCGGCGGTAAGATCCAAATAGACACCGCCGGGGCGCCCAGAGACCGCCGCATGAATGGCACGCGCCAGGCCGACTCCGATGTCTTGGGGACGATTCACGCGAAAAGCGGCCTTGGCATAGGGCTTGGCCGCATTCATCTGGTCAAGCTCTTCATAATCGCCTTGTTCCAAATCAATAATCGCCCGGTCACTAGACCCACTGATTAAAATCATAGGAAAGCAATTGGTCGTGGCGTTGGCCATCGCGACCATGCCATTTAAAAATCCGGGGCCCGATACCGTAAAACAGATCCCCGGCTTTTGCGTCAGATAGCCCGCAATGGCCGCGGCATTCGCCGCACTCTGTTCGTGGCGAAATCCGATATAACGAATTCCTTCAGCAGCAGCCAATCGCAGCAAATCCGTGATGGGGATGCCAGCGAGACCATAAATAGTGTCCATGCCATTTAACTTCAAGGCATCAATCACCACATGAAAGCCGTCGGTCATATTTGCCGAGTCCATGCCTTAATCCCTCCCAGTTTCTTTTAATCCGTCCGGGCGATACCCACCCTTGGTTCCGTCCGCTGATGATTGATCCCCGGTGGGTACCGGGGATCAATCATCAGCAGTCTTTATAATCAATGCTTGCCAAGCAACCTAGAAATCACGCGATTAAACAACCTTCTTGTCACGCAGTTGGGCAATTTGCTCGGCAGTATATCCCAGACCCTTCAATACTTCTTCCGTGTGCTCACCAAGGAGCGGGGAGGCAGTAATTTCTGGCGTAAAACTCGAGAACTTGATAGGGCTTCCCACCGTGAGATACTTGCCTCGCACTGGGTGGTCTACCTCGACCACTGTGCCGCTTGCCCGAAGATCCGGATCTTCTACCAACTCTTTCATGCTGAAGACAGGGGCACACGGAACCTCCCACTTCCGCAGAATGTCAACCGCCTCATATTTGGTCTTGTCCGCAAGCCAGCGCTCAATTTCGTCAAAAATCTCGAAAATATGGGGTTGGCGGGCTATCGGTGTATCGTAGGCCGGATCCCCGACCCATTCGGGATGACCGATCGCCTCCGCGGTACGCTTCCAGTTCTGTTCTTGCAGCGTGAAGTAAATGTAGGCATTGGGATCGGTTTCCCAACCCTTGCATTTTAAGATCCAGCCGGGCTGCCCGCCGCCCCCGGCATTCCCGCCACGAGGTACAGCGTCACCAAATTCCATATTGGGATATTGTGGGTACTCCTCCAAATACCCCACCCGCTCCAAGCGCTGCTGATCACGCAACTTCACCCGACACAGGTTTAGCACCGCGTCCTGCATCGAGACACTGACTTTCTGCCCCCGACCGGTCTTTTGCCGATCAATCAAGGCCGTTAAAATACCGATAGCGAGATGATAA
>JAMCTO010000194.1 GCA_023381095.1 Bacillota bacterium | reverse complement strand
ATGGTACCACTCGGACTCTTGGATGAGAAACCGAGCCTTAGGAAATACGACATTCCCCCCAATATGATCATAGTGCAAATGAGTATTAATCACGATATCGACTTCGTCAACCTTCCAGCCGATTTTTTTCAACCCTTCCTCAATACCTTCGTCGGAACTTTGACGGCATCCCATGCCAAGATCGCGTTGTACCCAGGCCGGGTCGGAAATTCCCGTGTCAACCAGTATTTTGTAGTCTGCCCCCAAAATCGCGGCCGCCCATACAGGAATCCACAACGTCGTCCCATAACCTCTACCATACGTAAGGCTCCCTTTGTCTACCTGCAACCACCCCATGGGCAACGCTACAACACTAAGGCTCATACTATCTCCCCCTTTGTGCTTTGATGTGGGTTCTTTTTATTTTTGGAACAACGCATTGACCTCCGCGTTGCTCATCCAACCATCTAGCGAGTCACTCGCGGGTTTTCCTTGCCCTAATGCCACCGCTTCCTTAAGAGAAATGGCTTTACTGTCCGTTATGCCTTGCATCCATGGCGCATTGGGTTCTGCGTGTTTTGTGACCACATAAGCCGCATTGACGAGTACCGCGTTTTTCAACGAGGGATTGATGGGATTCCCCTGTAAAACACCCGGTTTAAAATGCTTCCCTTCTAACAGCTGCACCGTGATTTTCAATGCATCAATCACAATGCCGGGCTGATAGTCGACCCCGATAGAATTCAGACTCGGGTAAGTGTCGGCCCACTCACGCAAGAAATGGAATGTGTAGTCGCCCGTCATGATCGGCAACGGTCGTCCTGCCGCCTTATATGCTTGAATGACCCCCCCAGCCATCACATCTTGTTCCAAAACCCCATTGATACTTTTGTAAGTCGACAATAAGGTACTCATATCAGACTCGGCTACTGCGGGATCCCATTTGCCGGGAACGGATGCCAGCACGTGAATGTTTGGGTAGTGACTGAGCACCGCATTGGCCGCATTGATTCGTAACGTGTCGGCGGTATTGCCCGGCAATCCCGTAATTTCGACAATGTTGCCTTTGCTATGCAATTGCTCCGTGATCCACTTTGCCTCAATTTGCCAAAATGCATAGTTGTTCCCGACCACGGCATACGTGTGCGCATAGGCCGCCGGATCGTTCGTGATCACCACCAAAATATGCTTAGCTAAAGCACGGTTAATAATGGGGCCTAAAGAAGTTGGAGACACGGGGTCAATCATTAAAGCATTGACGCCTTCGTTAATCATGCTGTTCAGTTGGCTCAGCTGGGTGGCCACGTTATCATCCGTGTTTTCAATAATCAGCCGACTAATTACTCCTTGTTTTTCCAATTTTGCCGCTTCTTGTTTTGCGTCCGCCACATATTGTGCGCGCCAAGTGTTGCCGATGTACCCATTGTCAAAGCCGATCACAAAATCTTTTTTCGCAGGAGTCGACGCAGCAGTAGTCGCCGATCCACACCCCGCCAAGCCCGTTGAGAGCATTGCAGCAGCTACCATTGGAATCCATGATTTTTTCCACCGTTTCATCGTAAATCGCCCCTTTGTAATGGAATATCGTGCGCAATATCGAGTGACAATTCAATGACGCCCTTTCTTTCCGACTATTCTGGCAGCAAAAGATTTCTGGTTCCTCGGTGATTTCCGAGCTACAGCACCATCCCCCCGCCCACATTCACTACTTCACCGGTTACGTAGCCGGCGTCGTCGGATGCTAAGAACGCCACCACGCGGCCCACATCCTCTGGAGTACCAATCCGTTCCATCGGAATTTTCGCCATCATGGCGCTGAACGCCTCCGGAGGCATTTGCCGGGTCATCGGTGTATCGATAAACCCCGGGCAAATGGCATTGACCGTGATGTTCAGTCGAGCCAGTTCCCGTGCTGCCGTTTTGGTGAGACCAATCACCCCGGCTTTCGCCGCTGCATAATTGGCCTGTCCGATATTCCCTTGCCAACTCGCCGAAGAAATATTGATAATTCGTCCCTGTTGTCGTCCGCGCATATATGGAACCACCTGACGCATGCAATTGAAGGGCCCTTTGAGATCCACCGCGACCACCGCGTCCCACTCGGATTCCGTCATTTTATGGAGCATCCGGTCTCGATTGATGCCGGCATTGTTGACTAAAACTGCAGTCGAACCGAATGTCTCCTCACTAGTTCTAACCGCCTCTCCCACCGCCTCGAAGTCCGTAACATCCACAATCATCGCATGGCTGCCAGGAATGTTCTTTTCCGCCTCGGATAACGCGGTCTCGTTCAAATCGCACAACACCACCGTATATCCCCTATCGGCCAAAACCTGGCTTATGCCATATCCGATCCCTCTCTGAGCTCCCGTCACTATTGCAATGGGTCCCGCCATAGGACATTCCTCCTCGGTTTTTTATCGCCGGTAATTTTCAAAAATCGCGGCAATTCCTTGCCCGCCCCCGATACACATCGTCACCATGCCATAACGCGCCTTGCGTCGAGCCAATTCATGCAACACTTTGACCGTGAGAATGGCCCCCGTAGCCCCA
>JAMCTO010000193.1 GCA_023381095.1 Bacillota bacterium | reverse complement strand
AATCCGGATAGAATGTCCTGCCAAGTGATGGGGTCAACCACACCCGTGACCGGCAGGTTTTCCGCAGATTGAAATGCTTTCACGCCGGATTCAGTTTCCGGCCCGAAAATGCCGTCCATAGGTCCCACTTGCGAATATCCCAACAAAGCCAGGTCAGCCTGCAAAGTCATTACCCACTGCCCTTGACTGCCGTAAGACAGTTGCTGCTGCATCGCAGGGTGCTGGGCTTCTAATTGTTGCAACGAGACCGATGAGTTAGTGGCAGCGAACGCGTTGGCTCCGGTGCCCGCCAATGCCATTGCAGGGGTCGCGGCCATCAGACTCAGCGCTAATCCCCAGGTTTTAAAACGCATTAATGTATCCTCCTCTCGAATTACGCCTCCGAGGTTAGCTGGCGGGTTCGGGAGCGAGAGATACCCTACGAAAAAAATTCTTTCGATTCACCCCACACTTTGGTTTCCCCGGTCTCCGGCAAAAGGGAGATTCGGCGCTTAAAACATTTTGCAGGTGAAGTTTACGCGAACTTCAACTGTTTGTCAGAGACGCTGAGGCTTGGTAAGCGGGGCTCAGCAGCAATCACGGGCACAATGAGGCATAGCACCTGTATGGTTCAAACAATCTTGATGACATTCCAATTGTGGCTAGAGACGGAGAAGTTTGACGGACATAACAGTTCATGCAAAAATCGACAAAGTTTGGATTGCTAGGTCAAAAACACGATAAAATAAGAGAGAGCCACAGAGGAGCGGTGTGTTTGCAAGGGAACGCGTTGATTATTCCGGTGCAGTTGCCGGAGCCTTTGGAGGAGATTCGCCAACAATACGATCCAGTGGGGTGCACGATTCCGGCGCATATCACGGTTAGCTTTCCATTCGGCGACCACCCGGAAGTACCGAGGGTGTCGCCTCAATTGCTGTCACTAGCCCAGCAATTTGAGCCCTTTGCCGTGACCTTCCACCAATTGAGCCAATTTGATCAGGGGGACCAGGCGATTGTCATTTTAAAATTGCGCCGATCACGTCACTTAATACAGTTATTTCACAGGGTCTGGACTGAATTTCCCCAATATCCACCTTATCAGGGCCAGCATCAGGCAGTGATTCCGCATATTACCATTGCGCGTTTGCCTGCGTCATCACTTAAAATGTTTGGGTCCGTGAGCCAAGTGGTGCAAAAATATCAGGCACAGTTGTCGTGGCGGGTGACTCAATTAATGTTAGTTGTGAACCGCGAGGTCATCCATGAACCACCGCTTCAGTTTGTTTTCCCGTTTGCGGGCATATCAATGCCTTAAACGATGCCGTGCTTCTTAAGGAGAGTCTTATGCCATTTATCATAGCGGAACCATCGAAGGATCGTCGGGAATCATATAGCGAGTATGTGGGGAGGGGAGGTTATCAAACCGCTTGGGCCAAAGTGCGCACCATGGAGGCACCCGCTGTGCGCACAACGGTGTTGTCTGCCGGACTTAGAGGTCGCGGCGGCGCCGGGTTCCCCACCGCGAAAAAATGGGAACTGGCCACTTCAGTGGAATCCTCACGGCGCATCTTGATCATCAACGGAGCCGAAGGAGAGCCCGGTTCATTTAAAGATCGCACGCTTATGACCTTGGCGCCGCACCGTGTCCTGGAGGGCATTCTCATTGGGGCCCATGCGATTCAAGCAACCGACATTCTTTTTTATATCAATGATCAATTTAACGACAGCATCAGTTCGTTGGAACAGGCCTTGCGAGAAGCCGAGGCAGCCGGGTTGCCGGTAAACACAATAAAGCTGTTGCCGGAAACTCATACATATATAGCCGGAGAAGAAACCGCACTTATCAACGCCTTGATGGGGCTGCCGGCCCAGCCCTGGCATAAACCGCCATATCCTACCACTCAGGGCTATCAAGGCCATCCTACCATTGTTAACAATGTGGAAACCCTGGCCGTGTTGCCGGTAATTTTTGAAAAAGGCATCACCTGGTTTGTTCGCAACCAACCGATGCTGTTTTCGGTAACCGGCGATGTAAGGCGGCCCGGAGTCTACGAAATGCCCCTGGGAACCCCTCTCAGCCAGTTATTGGATCTTGCAGGAGGACCTGCACAAACCAGCATTCAAGCCGTGCTGCCGGGAGGATTTTCCATGCCCTGGCTGAAACCAGAGCAATTTGACACCCCACTGGACTATGAGTCCTTGCGGCACTTAGGCACCGGTCTAGGCGCATCCATTATTGTGATTGGGAGTGAACGGTCACTGTATGATCAGACCTGTCAAATTGCTGATTTTTTTGCCCGGGAGACGTGTGGCAAGTGCCCTCTGTGTGTGCGGGGGACCCGAACCTTGGCAGAACAAATGGCCCAGTTGGCCAACAGTCTCAATCCGGAAACTGTGGGAGCATTAGTGCAGTCGGCTAAAAAATTCCGCCATAAAGGCATCTGCTCCTTTCTGGATACGGCCGCCCACATGGTGGAGGAGTACGCGGTGGCCCTCAACACACCCACGGTGTCGTAGAGGGAAATTCTGTTGGCAATTGACGGCGCGGTCAGTATCCGGACCCGCCGTCATTAAATTTAATAGGTGAGCCAATAACTCCGAAAAATGCCACCAGTGGAGGACCTCTGGTAAAATGAAGAACAATGAGGACCAAAGTGGAGAGGAGATGCCGCGCCGCCATGGCCTTAATCG
>JAMCTO010000192.1:1417-3985 GCA_023381095.1 Bacillota bacterium | reverse complement strand
GCTCTGTCTCGTCGCTGGTTTTTGGCGGACGAGTCGGGGCGATATTAACGCTTGCGCTTTTGTTGGCACTAACCATTCAAAGTATCCGACTTCCGGCATTAAGACCAGGTTTTTGGGCCTTTTTAGGCATCTGCGGTGTAGTTACCTTAGGATTCCTCGTGACCCGGCGTCAGCGAACAGTAAAAACCCGATAAGCAATCGGTTGCTATAGAGCGGGCACGGTGGTATAGGCAATTATGTGACGAAGGCGGGCCAAATGTTTATCCAGCGCAATGCGGGCCTCGCGTGTAGCCGATGACGTCTCGTGTTCCAATACGCCCCAAAATTCCAATACAATTCTGAGCACTTGATCATAATATGCCGCGATGCCATATCCAGCGTGGCTGCCAATGACTTTAATGCGGCGCCGAAAATCTGGCATCCCAAAGCCCGGCATCACAAATTTCGGAATGACGCGGCACACCGTTGCCAGGCGGCCTGGGTCCTCTTCAATATAAGCTTTGGTGGCATCTCGGTAAAACGTGTAGTGTAAGGTTTCATCTTTAGCCAAAGCTCGCAATATGTGGGCCAAGGCACTATCATGCCTGTCTACGGCCCGGGCCAGATTTAAATAAAACACACGGGTGGCGAGTTCTTGCAAGCTAGTGTACACCATTAAGGCGAAGGGATCGTCGGTTTCCCGGTGCCAACCTGATTCCAGTACACTTTTCCGCACGGCATCCCGAGCATCAGGATCTCCGTTGCGGCTCAACAAGAGATACACGTCGAGGATACGCGCATGCTGATCTTCTTCACGTGTCCATGTATGCACAAATTGCTTCAATGCCGACGGTCCCTGATCAAACACAGTAGTTAAGCCATGGGTGAACCATGGCAAGTTGACCTCTGTCAACATGGCCGTTTCCACTGCCAAAGTTAGTTCCGGCGACAGGGTGCCTTGATCTGGAGCCCACGGATGATCCATAAAATTACGTCCACGTTCCCATGGCAATAGTCGATGATATCCCCAATCAATGCGGGTAGCCAGAGATCGGTGCCTTTGATACAGGGTATCGAGTGTTTCGCTCAGAATGTTCACGGGTCGTCTTGGCCCCTCTCTTTTGTCTAACCCTAGCCTAACACATTCCCTAAGAAAATACCTGCCGGAGAACTTTGGCACGAAGCCGCCAATTATCAATTAAGAGCATAAAAGCAACCTCGTCGCGCCATCCAATGACGAAGGCTGCGACGAAGTCACTTAAAGAATATGCAGAGCTATGCCATGAGTTCCGCGAGTGCGGCAAAGGTCCTCACCATCACCCCAGTCGGACCGAATTTGGCATTGAGCGGGCCTGCTTTGGTCCATGCGGTTCCGGCAATGTCTAGATGGGCAAAGGGAACATCGCCTGCAAACTCACTAATGATCATGCCTCCGGTAATAGTGCCGGCATCCCGTCCTGGAGAGTTTTTGATGTCAGCCACATCTGATTCGTAGAGTTTTCGATATTCGGGGTAGATGGGCAAGCGCCACACGCGTTCCCCTTCGGCGTTCGCCGCCGTTTCGACTTGACTTGCCAGCGCGTCATCTGTCGCGACCAAAGCGGTAGCCTCATGTCCCAAAACGATAATGGCAGCACCAGTAAGGGTAGAAGTTTCAACAATCCAGTCGACCCCGAGGTGTGCTGCGTAGCTCACCCCATCAGCCAGCACCACACGGCCTTCGGCGTCCGTATTGGTCACCTCGATGGTCTTGCCGTTGAACGCTGTCACCACGTCACCAGGTTTGTATGAAGACCCCGAGGGCATGTTCTGGGCAATGGCCATGATGCCCACCACGTTAATTGGGGGCCGCAGTTGGGCAATGGCCGTCATGGCTCCCAAAACAGCACCAGCACCCAGCATGTCATATTTCATTTCTTCCATGCCAGCCGGGGGTTTTAAGCTAATGCCGCCTGAGTCAAAGGTAATACCTTTGCCTACCAAACCCAGTGTCTTATCGCCACCACCCTGATACCTCATCACCACCAAACGCGGGGGATAAACGCTGCCGCTGCCGACTCCAAGCAAGGCACCCATCTTCAGCTCTGCTAATTTGACCTCATCAAACACTTCCACATCAAATCCATACGTCTTCCCGGCCTCTACAGCCGCCTCCGCCAGTTTTTGCGGATACAATTCGTTGGAGGGACGGGAACCGAGTTCTCGCGTAAGATTTTGCGCATTGGCCAAAATCTTTCCGCGCTGCATGCCGGCTTCACACTCTTTTTGATCCGAAAAACCCAATAGCGTAATTTTTGTGAGAGCTTCATCCTTTTGCCGAGGTTTTTGATGGTAGCCGGAAAACCGCCAACTCGCCAACGCTGCCCCTTCGGATACGGCTGCGGCCAGCGCTTGAGATTCCCCCAACCAGCTCGGCACACAATAGGCCAGATGACGAATTTTCGCCTTTTGAGCTACACCAGCCGCCTGTCCCGCCGCTTGCCGAAGACTGCCCATGGTAGGTTTCTCTCCCAATCCCACGGCAATAACTCGCTTCGCCGACAATCGCCCAAACGTCAGCGTCATCCAAGTCTTGTCCACCCGAGGTTT
>JAMCTO010000192.1:0-1407 GCA_023381095.1 Bacillota bacterium | reverse complement strand
ATCTGCCTGACTTTCCGTCGCCCTCACCGACTGCCACTCAAACTGCATCATGAAGCCTCCTTTGTCTACCCTTGGTTCTGTTCTGCAGCCCAATAGGTTCTGAGAAACCGAACATAGTTCCCGCCTAATATGTTTTCCACGTCGTCGTCGGCAATTCCTCGGTCACTCATCCGGTCCGCCAGTTTAGGCAATTGGGTCACATCTTCCAATCCCGGCACCGGGTTTTCCACTCCGTCAAAATCCGAGCCCACGCCAAGATGTAGGGCGTTCCCAACAATGTCCATCGCATAAAGCATGTGATCCACAACCCGATCCAAGTCCTGGTTGCCCCCAAGAAAATCACGGACGAAAGTAATGCCTTGTACCCCTCCTTGGCTGGCAACAGCACGTATTTGTGCGTCAGAAAGGTTACGCGGATGCGAAGCCAGTTCCCGGCAGTTGGAGTGACTGGCAATTGCCGGACGGGACTGTATCTCCATCACATCCCAAAACGAGGCTTCAGAAAGATGGGAGACGTCCAGTATAATCCCGACACGTTCCATTTCCCCAATAATCGCCCGACCGCTTTTACTGACGCCTCCCCCTCCCGGATCTTCACCCGCGCCATCAGCCAGGGCATTGCGTTCATTCCAAGTCAAACTCATTAAGCGGACGCCGAGACGGTGAAAAATGCGCACCAGTCCCGGGTCGGTTCCCAAGGCTTCCGCTCCTTCCACAGAAATAATCGCCCCGAGATGATCAGACCCTAGGGCCGCCTCTAACGACGGTCCATCAGTAATCACTGTCAGACTGTCCGCGTTAGCTTCGGCTTCTTGCCAAAACCGATCAAAGAATTGCAATTGTCGACTTAACGCCCGTTCCGGTTTATATTCTGGCTCAATCCAACAAGAAAAGCATTGAATCGTTAAACCGGCTTCACGAGCTCTCACGATATCAAGTTGTCCGCTGTCGCTCCTTTGGCCAAGGCGACGGCGTCCGTACACCACATCCAGCATGCTGTCCGCATGGGTATCAACCACGGGAAGTACATGTCCACGCCATAACATCAGGTCGGCTCCTTCAAAAAGTTGTCCATAAAATTAGGCATCGATTACCCTAATTACGGTTCGCGAAAAAACAGTCGTTGGATCTGTTGGGCCTGTCCGGTTTTTGGGTCAACTGCCACTTTCAGTGCACCAAACTGTCCTGGGCCTTGAGCCGTGTCGAATCGGACTGGCACTTGTCGGCGCAGTTTCTGTATCACCAGATCGGTTTTAACGCCGATAACCGAGTCGCGTGGGCCAGTCATGCCTAAGTCTGTGATAAACGCTGTACCCTGCGGCAAGATACGTTCGTCCGATGTCTGAACATGCGTATGGGTGCCGACCATAACACTGACCCTCCCGCCGCGGGGGGCAATGGCCTAAC
>JAMCTO010000191.1 GCA_023381095.1 Bacillota bacterium | reverse complement strand
CAAGGAGTTGGGTGTGGCCGACGAGTGGGCACGTTTGTCTGACTTGAGATTTCAATTCCACATTCGGTCCAACACGCGGTTTTCCGATGGAGAGCCGATTCTTTCGTCGGATGTTGTGTTTAGCATGGAGCGTATCGCGCAATTACAAAAACTGCCCATTCGCTGCCGGGAAGTCGAAGACCGCGTCGTTGAAGTTGATCTGACGGAACCGATGCCCAATTTCGTAAATCTACTGTCCACACCTCCCTTCGGAATTGTGCCAAAGCGCTTTGTGGGGCGTTATGGATTTGGGGCAGAAGGGCTCGTGTCCTCGGGGCCTTATCGTCTGGAAATGCTGCGTGTAGGCCCAGAACGCATATTTGTGTGCTTGACAAAAAACCGTTACTACTGGGATACCGCTAACGTTAAGCTTCCTAGAGCGGTTTACATTCCCGTGAGAGATCCGGACGAGAGGTTGAAAGTTTTTAGGACACGGCACAGTTCCTCGGGTGAACGTCTGCATTACTTTCTCCATCACGGTCCGGCTCTACGATATCGAGAATTGCGTGACGATCCCGAATTCCACCCAACGCCGGTGCTGGGCACCATTTTACTTGTTCCCAATGTACGTAAATGGCCCTTCAACCATCCTCAAGGGCGTAGGGCGTTGTCCTACGCACTTGACAGGAACCAAATAATGCAAGACATCGTTCCATATCTGACAGTTGCGAACGGCCTCATTCCGGAGGAAATAGTCGGAGCCGTTAGCCCCGGCCGCCAAGCACTCAAGCCAAACCTCGAACATGCCAAGCAATTGCTGGCGGAATGCGGATTTCCGAATGGATCCGGATTTCCTCCGACCACGCTCACCATCCATGGGCACGTGTACAAAGACTTGATAGCCAAAGCGCTCTCACGACAGTGGAAAGAGTCCCTGGGAATTGCAGTCCAGGTAGTGCAGGCATCATGGAATCAGTATCTCGCGTGTGTCCAAGATGGCCACTTCGATCTGCTTTATGAAACGTGGCACTCGGACATCTGTGATCCGAGTGTTTTCATCATGCCACTTACTTCTGATCACCCGTCCAACCATGCCGGATACTCCAGGGAGAAATTTGACGTGGCGGTAGAGCGAGAAGCCAACAAGTGCCCTACTGACCCGTTGGCACCTGAAATTCTGAGCGCATGGCTACATGCGGAACGACTAGTGCTTGACGATATGCCGGTCATTCCTCTCTGGTTCGAAACGCATCTCTCGATGGTTGATGCCGGAGTGAAAGGTGCGCACCTCAACAGGGTCGGAATTCTGCCGCTTAAGAACATTGAACTTCAATGAAAGGAGGTGAAAATGTGACCAAGGAAACGTCTAGGCATGCTACTGTGGAAATAGCTAACGCTCCAGTCGGCGAATCGAGCGCAGCTCTGGGAGAAACTCTGGCTGAAGTGTTGGACGGCAAAGAGATCGCTGAACAAACGGTAGCGTTAGTTCCCAAGCGACTGTCTCGAGTGGTCAACTCTGTTACCGTATCCGAATGGTAATTGAGCCTATAACCCGAACTGGGGGCTAATACTCATTAGCCCCCTTTTTGGGGGCTAAGAGTCGCAATTCGTCGTAAGACCAGCATTAAGGGCATCCATACTGGCCCAAATAACTTCGAGGTGACCTTTAAACATGTCCACAAACGGTTCCAAAAAGGGAAACCCATTCCGCTCGATTGGGGAAATCGTTACATACCGGGACTATTCGTTATTGTGGTTCGGGCAAAGTGTGTCGCAAATTGGAGACGCCATTACGGCTATTGCGGTGCCCTTAGTCGTTTACAACCTTACGCACTCTATATTAAACCTTACCGCGTCATTCGTCGTCCAAGCCATCCCTTGGATTGCGTTCGGTCCGTTTGCAGGGGTGGTCGTAGACCGCATTAATCGCCGCCATGTATTAATTTTGAGTGACCTGCTACGCGCATTAGCTATCGGACTGATTTTTTTGGCGCACACGGTGGTCGTGATTTACCTGTTAACCTTCCTATCGCAGATACTCGCGACCGTTTTTGCTCCAGCACGTTCCTCGGTTATACCCGCCTTAGTTCCGCGACATGTATACGTGAGGGCAATCAGTCTTTCTCAAGCCTCGTACCAAATTGTGCAATTTCTGGGGCCGCTGATCGCCAGTGGAATTATAGCAGCCACGGGGACTCCGCGAGTTGCTGTGCTGGCTGATTGCGTGAGTTTTTGTATTGCTACTCTCGCGACCGTTCTTACAAAGATACCTCCTGCTGCGGCGAGAGTGACAAAAGGCGATGAAGAGGATAAGCCCTCCTTTTTCGCAGCATTCACAGAAGGGGCAGCATTTTTGTGGAAAAACAAGACACTTCGATTTGCCACTAACATAAATGTGCTCAAAAGTCTCATTCAATCAGCTGTTTTGGTGGGATGCGTGCTATACGTGAAACTGGACATGGCACTCGCCGCTAATGTTGCCGACCGAGTGTACGGACTAGTTGTATCCGCCATGGGAGTTGGAATGGCGGTTGGTGCACTCATGATCGGTACATCAATGGCAGGCATCAG
>JAMCTO010000190.1:2025-2630 GCA_023381095.1 Bacillota bacterium | reverse complement strand
GGTCGTTTCCCACCCGTGGTTGTAAATATACCGTGTCCCTTCTTGCGCCCAGTACTAAGCACCCGACACGGTGCTTTCCACAGTGGTTTGGGCAATTGCGGTGTTCCAATTATGGCGGCATTGCATGTGCCCCCAGCCCCACCCTGGGTGACCTCCCTCAAATAGCCTGACATACTGCCCAGAAAATTGAGCATGAGTGCCCCAAATCATATCATTGGGAGATACCGTTAGAGGGGTCGGTGAAATCGATGCGGATGGCCACGTAGTGTTTGTATGGGCATCAAAGTGTCTGATGGTGTCTTCGACATAGGCAATTTGGCCGTGGTTTAATCCCTTGTGGGCCAAGGCCGAAGCCGAAACACTTACGTAGCCTGACGGTGTGTTAATGGCTTCTGTTTCACGTGCGCCTTGAGCGGCTTGCGCCTTTTGAGCCGCCGTTAAGGGTGGAGACATCAGGGCAGACTGAGCTAAAGTAGGCGGAGAAACTAAAACACTTCCCGCCAAAAGAGTAACAGCAAAAACTAACGGGGAGATGCCAACCGAATCCCTCCTAAACGATAACTATTAATAATCCCACTATCATACAAAGTTCCGGAGAGTGAGGA
>JAMCTO010000190.1:0-2004 GCA_023381095.1 Bacillota bacterium | reverse complement strand
GCTAATTTCGTGACACCACCGTGGGGTATGACCCATAGTCATCCTCTCAGGGTCAAGCCGTGGAGGCATGGTCAGGGACTCTCCCGATCCAGAAGTGGTGGACCGGCCTTATCGTCTTTTGTGAGCGGGGACCACGGATACCCTGCAGGAACCATTCCGGTGACTTCGATAGTCAACCACCGCGATAAATTCCAGTGGATGGCATACTACAATCGCAATCGTTCGTGGCAGAGAGCTTCGCACATTTGCTCCTCACCCAGCATGAGGGCGGTTACATCACTTAGGTTTTTTTCAATATCCAGATTATCTGATTTGTGCCCCCGGAACAACGCCTTCTCCGATTTTTACTGGCCAGTGGTGACGCAATCCCATTTAGTGTTGGAGAGAATTTGAACAGCGTTACGCCATTGATCCCGACCCGCGGGTAGTCAGAGTATGCTGACTCTAACCACGGGGATCCGGCGAGCGCTTCAAGTTGTGACGATGGCGATGCGGCAGAGAAAATAGTCTGAGGCCGTACCGCATAAAACCCCTGTGGCCTGTGCGTGGGCAATAAAGAACCCGTTATGTCTTGCGGTATATGACTTTGCGGTGGTGCCGCCTACGGGCTCGCACTGTGGACCCGCTGACCAAGAGGCGTGCCTTCCGCGTCCTCCCGTCCGCACACATCCCTGGTGCGGCGTGCATTCCGTGAATGGATCCATGGAACGCGCCAGCATCTATGGCAGTCTAGGAATTCTGATGGCCTCGTGATGGTACGACATCCGCACCCGCAATTCCCCTATGATATGAACTCAACTGTGACGGACGAGCCCTTGCCCATCCCCAGGTCGTCCGTCATGATCCACCATCCACATTCTGCCTCTTCGGTAGTCAACGCATTGTTCCGGGTCTAAGTTTTCTTCGATTCCTGGATCTTTTGGAGAATATCGCATGGCACCTCGTTGAGAAAACATGTCTTGGAGCTGTTCGTATGAGGGTCATCAATACGTGCGGCGAATTCCTTTTTCCAGCCTTTCGATCGATAGAGGTGCTTCTGCGATTCTGGGGAACAGGCCAGGTAAAAGTGGTGGGGTCCTCCTTCCGCATGCATTTGATGGCTATTAGCCAACGTCTCGAGGTCTTTGTCAATTTTTTTGTTATTGTTCCCGGTTCCCATAACATCTGAAATCTCGACACAATGAAGAACATCCGAAACACCACCCCTCTGTCTCAAAATAAGATCATGGCCCTTGTCTCGTGGCCTTGCAGGGCCTTCCGGTGTCCCCTGTTCTTGACTACTCGTCGTCGGATGACATTCTTCGACCATAATGCGCGGAAACTTGTTCATAAATTCATCAAGAACACAGAACATGATCTCCACGGTGGCCAGTTGATTCATTAACTCGCCTACAGATTCCCTTTCCTTACCAATGACCATGCATCGGTCATTTGTACGCACATTGAACTGGACCTGTTCTCGTTTGAGCCGACGCAAATCACCTTCGTGATACGAGTGATTGTGATTGTCTGGGCACCACCGCTGTTTCATATGATCATTCAAGTCTTGAAAAAGGTTGATCATTCCCTCTTTCAGATCTTCATAGACCGTCTTTATGGGTATTCCCTCAACCCCTTGGAAATACAGGAGATGAGACGGTTTTGTGTGCGTCACAATAATCCTCCACTCCCTGGAAATTTTCCTCATGAGCGTTGTACGTTATGGGATAATATGGTACACGCTTTATATCATCCGACAAAATGAGACAACACTTCGCTTTGCGAGAGATTGTACTCCGACACTCGGAAACTTTTCAAACGAACGACATGCCGAGTTTTCTCACTAAATTTATCCATGTCGGACGCAATCCGTGACCCGTTACACACGGCACGGACATGCCATTCACTGGGTGGGTGAATCAAAACAGTGGGGTCGTCTCTATAATAACAAGAAAGCCGTCATCTGAGTCGTAACCCGAAGTTTGCACCAACACGGCTTTCCCAGCAATTGTTACCCTGGCTACC
>JAMCTO010000189.1 GCA_023381095.1 Bacillota bacterium | reverse complement strand
AGGCTTATCAGCGTTTCCTCCACACTGTTGATAATTATCCACTGGCCTACGATTCCTATTCTGCGTTGGTGGCTTTAGTAAATGCCGGTGTTCCTACCGATGACATGAATCGCGGTCTGGTGGATTATTTCGCCGGTCAATATGGATATGCCTTGGATGCTTTCCAGCGCTATATGGGTGCCAACCCACAGAATGACGGCACAGTCGTCTACTACAAGGCACTCACACTGTTCAATCTGGGTCAATACGAAGAAGCTGTCCAGGCATGGGATGTGTTTATCCAAAATTATCCAAATAACTCACATTGGGCAGCCTCCTGGAACGGAAGCCTTTCACTTCCAGGGCGCGCCTTTACCCAGTGGTATTTTCTCGGCGAATATGCTGCTGCCGCACAGACCCTGCTCACCTTCGTCCAGCAGGCGCCCACCGATGCAAACGCCCCCATCTACCTGGTGGAAGCTGGTCGCATACAGGAACGCGAAGGGAAATTGGAAGAGGCTGCATTAACCTGGGATCGGGTTGCTGATGAATATCCCGGCAGTGAGCTTGTACCGCAGGCCCTCTTCTGGGCCGGGATTGCCCGCTACCGTCTGGGAAACTATAGCGATGCCCTGGTCGCCTTCCAGCGTGACGCCATCCTGTCCACGATATTGGAAGATCAGACACGTGCTTATTTCTGGGTCGGCAAAGCGCAACAAACTTTGGGAGATACTGCTTCTGCGCAGGCTACCTGGCAGCAAACTGCATCCCTCGACCCGGCCGATTATTATAGCCTGCGGGCTCAGGACAGGCTGTTTAACCGCCCAGCCTTCGACCCGCCGCCTGCAGTAAATCTTGCTGTAAACCTGGATTCCGAACGCGCTGAAGCCGAAGCCTGGCTGCGCGTTACATTCAACCTGCCCACGGATACCGATCTCGGCACCCCTGGTGCGCTCCTCGCGGATCCGCGGCTCATCCGCGGCACCGAGTTCTGGACGCTAGGTTTGGATTCCCTAGCTCGTCAGGAATTTGACGATTTACGCACCTCGGTTGAACAAAATCCCGCTGACTGCTATCGTCTGGCAAATTACCTGCTTGATCTGGGACTTTACTACCCGGCTATTTTTGCCACCCGCCAGGTGCTTTTCCTGGCTGGAATGAACACCCAGTCCCAAACGCTGGCCGCGCCTGCCTACTTCAACCATATTCGCTATGGCTTGTATTATCAAAACCTCATCCTCCCGGCCGCTCAACAATCCGGATTCGATCCCCTGTTCCTGTTTTCCATAATGCGGCAAGAGAGCCTCTTTGACAAGTATGCAAACTCCACTTATGCAATTGGCCTGATGCAAATCACCCCCGACACCGGGCGGTTGATTGTAGACAACCTGGGCTGGCCTCCCAATTACACAACTGAGGATCTGTACCGACCGATGGTCAGCATAGGACTGGCTGCCTCATTTCTACAAAGCCAACGCAGCTTGCACGATGGCGACCTTTTCACAACCCTGGCATCCTACAATGGCGGTCAAAATGCCGCCCCCATCTGGCGAGATCTTTCCGGACCGGATTCCGACCTGTTCGTAGAAGTCATCCGCAGTGAAGAGACGCGAAACTATATCCGCAGCATTTACGAAATATACGCAATGTATCGGTTGCTGTACACGAATGTCCCTTAGATCCTTATCATAACAATCCCCCGTTGACGATCTACGGGAGATTGTTTTTTAACCTGTGTGTTCGACAATCTTTTGGTGGAGCGTGTCCGCGTCCATATCAATCACTGAAATTAATTTATCGCGTCCGCCAGCTCCAGCCACCACTTCCAACTGTCTAAGTGGTACATCCAGCACCTTTGCTAAAAACTTGAGCAACGCCGCATTGGCCTTCCCCTCCACCGGAGGCGCGGTGAGGTGGACTTTGACCGTTCCGTCACTCAAGATATCAACAATTTCGTTCTTGCGGGCGCGCGGCGTAACCCGTATTGCCAGGGCTGCACCTTTCCTGCCATCGTGCAAATGATAAGATCTTGATCCCATAAATCACCTCAAAGAGCATAAAGAAAACTGATCAGGGCATAAGACAGGATTTCCACTAAAATGATTAATATCAATGGACTCAAGTCGAACATCCCGACCAGCGGTACCGTTCTTCGAATTGGTGCCAGCATTGGGTTAAGGATGCGATCCAATGCATTGCGCACCGGATGATAGGGGTTGAGAAAAAAGGATAAGATCAAATCGACAATCACCAACAATATCAGCAGATTTGACAACGTGTTGATTATTTTTACAACAATGATAACCATACATCCTCTATATCGGGCGTGGCCCCAATATTGCCTGGCCCACTCGCACGTAGGTTGCTCCTTCCTCTATGGCAGTAATGAAATCCGAACTTGTACCCATTGATAGTTCTGCCCAATCGGTCTGCGGAAAAGCTTTCTCAAAAAAAACCTGCAACAGGCGCAAACGCTGAAAGTAGGGGCGCGTCTGCCCTGGATCGTCGAAAAAAGGTGGCATGGTCATAAGTCCATGCAAACGCAGGCGGGAAAACGCCATAATTTGTTCGACCGCAGACTCCAAATCCTGCCAGTGACCTTCATCCCAGGCTGGGAACCCGAATTTGCTCTCCTCGCCACTGACATTTACCTCCAACAGTACCGGCAGGATGCGGCCCAGCTCATCACAATACTTGTCCAGCCGCGCGGCAAGTTTTACGCTGTCGAGGGAATGCAGCATGGAAAAGTAACGGGCCACCAAATCGGCCTTGCGGCTCTGAACGTGACCGATCATGTGCCATTCTACCGCAGTTTCCGGGAGAGCGGCGATTTTGACAATTGCTTCCTGTGCGTAACTCTCACCCAGAATCAACGCCCCGGCCGCGATCGCTGCCCGAACCACCTCCAGCGGCTGGGACTTGGAAACGACTACCAGGCGCACCGATCCCGCTTCACGCCCGGACCGGGCTGCCGCATCGGCAATCTGACCGAGCACATGCTGATAGCGTTCGCGAATAACGGAAACCAAGGGTTCATCCGTCGCATTATCCATGCTTGGATTATACCAATGCAATGATCGCACCAAACCGGCCGGTGCATCCTTTATCAGCACGGTGCGAATACCAATCCTCGGTATGGCAGGCGGTACACAACCCGGCCATTTCTATTAGCTGCACCCCAGCCCGCTCAAGAAGCAGGCGATTTGCTGTCCAGAGATCGAATTTCACGGAATCAGCGCCGGCTGAAAGCAGATCATCAGCGTCGTTCCCAAAAGCCCGCTGCACCTGATTGACCACATCCGGCCCAATCTCGTAATGGTCCGGGCCAATGGATGGGCCTATTGCTGCCAGGATATCCCCTGGATTGGAACAATAGCGATTCTGCATCGCTTCCACCGCAAAACGAACCGTGCTGCGCACCGTGCCCATCCATCCGGCGTGGGCAATGCCTGCCACTTTGCGAACAGGATCATGAAGCAGAATCGGCACGCAATCCGCAAAGCGCATCATCAGCGTAACCCCCGGTTTATCCGTCAGGATGGCATCTGCTTGAAGGTGTGGCGACTCCGGGGAGCGCGGGGCTTCAGCAAAGGCCACCTCAACTCCATGCACCTGCCAAACATCATATACAGAATCAAAGTCACGCTCAAGAGCTGCCAACGCGAGGCGACGGTTTTCGTGCACCCGTTCCAGGTCATCGCCAACCGTGCTTCCCATGTTCAGCGCAGCCCACGGCTCCGGGCTGACGCCTCCCCGCCGGGTAAAAATGGCATGAATCTGACCTTGTCCCAATTGCTCGAATTGAAAATAACGGATTTCACCGTTCGACTGAAAAGGCATAATCAGATTATTTCTTGAGAATGGCGAATTTCTTGGCAAGCAAGCGGCGTGTATCGGCCATGCTCTCTTCAATGAGCGGAAACATGAACCAGGCCGTGGCTAAACCAAAAAGGAAACCGGTCAAT
This sequence comes from Bacillota bacterium, assembly GCA_023381095.1. Classification (GTDB taxonomy): domain Bacteria; phylum Bacillota; class Sulfobacillia; order Sulfobacillales; family Sulfobacillaceae; genus Sulfobacillus_C. The sequence continues at coordinate 8,720 of JAMCTO010000189.1, read as the reverse complement.
ACGCGCAGGAACGGTGTGCTCTCGCGATATGGCAGAATGGATTGGATAAACGGGTTTGGGATCTGACTGAATAACTGCGAGAAACCATCCAAACCAATCGGCCCCAACCCGATGAGCACCCAGATGAGCCAATGCAGTTTCGGCAACTTCCGCCCGGTGAGAGCATAAACCACGCCAAACAAAGCCATCGCGCCCCAAATAGCAACATCCCGTTCGCAGAGGGCTACTTTATAGCCGAGAAGCGCATTCCCTTCGAAAAGCCGCGCCTGGAGTCGGCTGGGATCGGTCAAATCGGTGATACCGCTGACCTGTTCAAAAGTGAGAATTCCGGGCATTTTCGCGGCGGCGTGGGGGTAAAAAGCCTGTCCGCCAAACAAGAAAAACGAGCGGAAAGCCCACTGATGGCATAATGGACGGTAAATTTTGTATATCACCTCTGCAGGTGTGTTCCAGCCGGCTTTTTTGAATATCGGAGCCAGGAATGGGAGACCTATGTACAGGATCAGGAAGGCATTGAATATTGCCAGGTAATGTTTTGATATCCAATAGGAGATTTTGTCCGCTTTGCTGATCGTCTGAGTGCGAGAGGTATTCACCTGGAAAGTCTTATCGTTGATATTTTCCAATTGCGAGCGGCGGTCGGCGGCTGCGCCGAGAGTCATCTGCAGTTCCTGCCGTGTAAATGGCGCTTTCAACCGGAATGGGCCCGCCTCCACAATCGGGATTTCCAGGTCGAAAGTGTCCCGCAGGGATGGGTCAGAGTCGATATCAATAATTGCCAATTGATGTGGGATCACCTCCTGCAAGGCTTTCAAATCATCTTCAGCCTGTTTGCATAGTTCACACCCAGCGCGGGTATATAACGTAACGGTAATCATTTGCCTATTCCTATCTGGAAAAGATTTTGATCAAACACGTTTGCGCCCAATAAATAATCAACAATAGCACAGATGAACCCATTCACATTGATAATATAACCGAATGGATAATCCATAGATTTTATTCATCTTATAGGCCAAAGTTAAAGATGGGGAGGAAATTAGCCAGCAAGCTGAACGAACCTAAAAAGAGCAAGACGCCGACCACAATCAGGAGCACCCCCATGACAACTTCGACCACTCGCATCAATTTACTATATCGGCGCAGAATAATACTCACCCAACCAATCCCCAGGGCAGCCAGCAGGAATGGAACTGCCAACCCGGCGGAATAGGCAACCCCCAGCGTTATCCCCTTGACAATCGAGCCGCCATTTATCGAGAAGGTCATAATCCAGCCCAATACCGGCCCAATACACGGCGACCAACCGGCTGAAAAGAAAATTCCCATCAGGATAGATGATAGGTAACCCCATCGAGGATTCACCTGGGAGTGGACACGCACATCATATTCCAGAAAAGGGATGCGGAAAACGCCAATCATGTGCAGGCCAAAAATAATAATAACTATCCCGCCAATTTTGGCCAGCCAGGTGCGCACATCGTAGAGCAATAATCCAAGTGCCGAGGCAATGATATTAAACAGAATAAAGACCAGGCTGAAACCGAGAACGAATGCCAGACCGTGGGTAAAAGTCACCCAGCGATCCTTGCCGGATGATTCGCCGCCGGCGGCGCGCCCACCCAAATATCCGACATAAGCAGGTACAAGTGACAAGACACATGGAGAAAGAAATGAAGCCAGTCCCGCTAAAAATGCAAGGCCGATCGTCACGTTGAAATTATTCATCTCACCTCACCACCGCTAAAAGGTATCTTCTACAATCACATGGGTACTGCCGGAAGACCAATCATGCCATTCCAGGTTGCCAGGTTCCAATGGAACTGTTGGCTGCGACCAGCGGAAGATCCATTTCGCATCCTCAGGTTTGCAGTTAACACATCCATGCGAGCGGACTGTTCCGAAATCGTTATGCGAGGTCGCGGCATGGATGGCCACCCCTTCCCCAGAAATAAGTGTTGTCCATGAAATCCCAGGAAGATCATAACTGGAGGCCACCGTATTAGCTCCCATGCGGATAGATATCGCCTTCCGCCACACTGCCAGATCGCCCAAGGGTGTGGAACCTTCCTGCACACCTGTTGAAACGCGACAAAAATATACTTCGTGGTCGCCTTCTTTACAGGTTAAAGTCTGGTAACTCAAGTTCACAATAATCTTCTTTGTTGCAGGAGCTACTTCGGGGTTGATGGGTGAGACATCCTCATCGGTTAAAGGGCGAAAAGCCGCCCCTTCCGCCCAGAAGAGATCGCCGGGGTTTCCATAGCGTTCATTCACGTGATATTGGATGGTGCCAGAATCCATGACGCGGATGTTGTCGATCCACATGATCTGCGAATAATACAATCGAGGTTGTAAACCATATGCGACATGGTCGCGCATCCACCCGGAAGCTGGAGAGGGATTATCCATATAAAGGTCAACATAAGGGACTGTTACTTCAGCCCAAAAACCCCGACCTTCCGGCAACGCCGAGAAAGGGGTATTGGGAAGATTCCGGCACGGCTGGAGATAAAGAGAATGGATGTACCCCTCGGGTGTCTCCACCCAACGCTGGTTGGGGAGGTTGAAATCAATGTTTTCGGCGCTGACCTCTTTCAGCCAGGGGAAAACTTCGTCACGATAAACATCACGAACGAGTGCACTGTTTACATCCGGCCGAACTTTGAGTTCAATCTTTCCACCGCTGAGATTCGTATCAGCGGTGCAATTACGCCCCAGAAGGTCGGCCTGGGGGAAATCTGGTAATAGGATGGCATTGTTTCTTGAGTGTATACCCGGCCTGGATGTCAAGGGGCGGAATGCCATAGCGCCAAGGCCGAGGCCCGCCAGCTTCAGGAAATCACGACGGGATACAGATCGGTTGTTGGATGAAGACATGCAGCCAAGGATAACCGTAAATGGGGAGGAAGTCAACTGGCACATTAAATGTGCCTAAGTAATGCCCGATTCTCTTGTTATCACCATCGATATACAAATAATTCAGCTGTTGGGTGAGGAAGCTCACCCAACAGCTGAATATCTTGATCATATGGAACCACCGTCCGGATTATGGTGGCGGGTTGCGCGTGATCAGAGATTATTATTTCACATCACCAATAACCATGACGGATGTGGTATAGCCGGCCGAATCAGCAGTTGGGCTCAGATAGACAGAAATCGAATAGGGATTTGTCTCACCTAGCATAATGGCGTCCCCAGTTGGATATATGGTGGTGTATTCCATTGCCACCATCGTGTTCTGGGCATCCATGATCATCGCCATCACAGTTATGCCTCCCAAACTCTTATCGCTGGTATTGGTAATACTTCCATCGAAAGTCCAGGTCGCGCCGTCTTTCAGTACCGTTCCACCAGCATCAGACAGTTCGACCAATTCATAGGAAGATGGGGTTGTTTCCCCGGGATCGAATCGTGTAGAGAAAGTGCTAACCAGTGCTGCCAGGTTTGTATTATTGTTGACACTAGCGAATGATGAAATGGTGAAGGGAATTGCAGTGCCTGGTTTCATCGGTACAGGGACAAAGGAGTAACTGGCATCCAGGGCCGTACCATCTGCAGAATAAAGACCGGCAACCACCCGGGGTTTGAGTTGTTCGTTAGAATTATTGGTTACCCATCCTACAATATGGGCACTATCGTATTGATCGAAATATGTGTTAGTGACCTTAACATCAAGTAGATAATCGGTCACATTTTCGATAACGTTCACATCCATATACACATGCCATTGGGTGCCGCCGCCAGGATTGGGGATGTTGATTTCAAAAGGTGTCCGGTCTCGGCCATTCGCATCGCCAATGGGAGCAAGCTCGATAGTGAATATGGCGTTCGAATTAGCAGACAGCACATTCCCAGAATCATCCAGAACAGCACCAGCCAGACTGTTGATATGAGCCCACTGGCTTCCCGTGTTGACCAAATCCCCGGTCAAGTAATACGACCCGGTACCATCATCCACGAGTTGGACATTTTCAGTTTGCAGGGTGGCGCGGGTTGAACTGCCGGTTGCCTGACCGGTAATCAACACATTATATGATGCCGGCATGCCACCAGTTGTTTCGTAGGAATAGTCGAAAGGCGATGACTCTCCCGGAGCAAGAGTATAAAGCATTGGGTAGGCTATTGCATTTGGCGCAATCCCACCAGCATTATCTTTTAGTAATGAGATACCAGAAGAATCTTTAATCTCAATTGTTAATTCAATCGAAGTAACAACTGTATTGCCATTGTTAATTACCACACCAACTACATGATAGGTTCCGCGCGAATCAATAAAGGAATTGGTATTGGTGATGGACAGATCTCCAGCAGAGGTTATCGGCGTATCAGCGACGGGAGGTTGGGAAGTCAAAGCTGTTGGTTTCACACACGCTGACACCGAAACAACCAGCAATACGACAACTGCATAAAGAGCATTTTTGTATTTCATATTCCTCTCCTCTTGTAGACAGAATACGGCTTGAAAATCTATTTTAGCACAGCTTGGAGGTGGAATGCTTTCCCAAGTGGCAATCTCATCCAAATAGTTCCATCAGCCCGCTAAAACACTCCTTGCTGACCTTATGCCCTCCATCAGACTCGCAATATGTGACCCGAGCACCCGAACCCTCCAGCAGTGCCACGGACTTGCGTGCTTGCTCCACCGGGATCATGTCATCCTGCCTCCCATGAGTAACAAAGACGGGTTTCCCTGTCAAGAGACCTTTGGCAAGCAGTTGCTCAGCACCTGCCGGCAAAAAACCGGAGAGCGCAGCCAGTGCCCGGATTCGTCCCGGATGTAGCAATGCCAATGCATAACAAAAGGCTGCACCCTGGCTGAATCCAATTAAGTCAATTTGAGCGGTGTTCACTTCCACGTCACGAGACCAATCATCAATAAAACCAATCAAAGCATTAGCAGACGCACGAAAATCATCCATCACCGGAAGTCCTCCCGTTCCCGCCCGGTTCTCCTGCCAGGTATAGCCATCTTCAGGAACAACATAGGGACCACGCGGAGCCATGACTGCTACTTGCACCGGGAGTTTACGGGCGAAAACCCACATGGAGTTTTCATCGCCGGTCCAACCATGGAGCATCACCAGAAGCCGGGAGGGCGCAGCAGTGGATGGACGGAAGCGAAATGTCCAACCGTGGAATTCATGGATCTCAGCGTCAGTCACGGTTGGCACGTTTGGCAATCCAATCCAGGAGCAGCATAATCAACACCACCAGCACTACCGGAGTCATTCCGGCAAGAAGACACAGAAGCCCCATCACCGCCGCTCTGGGGCCATAAAACAAATAAATCAACCCGTCACCTACGATGAAAAGCAAAACCAGCCCCCCAATAACCAAACGGAGGTTGGTCTGGCGGATGTATTTGCGCAAATCACGGGTCACAGGTTAATTCTCCTGCCGGGGCGGAAAATATTTCCTGCGTAACCGGTTCGACCAGGAAGTTGCTCGCTTGATCTCCGGAAGGGCAGCATCCACGGCCTCCTCACCCAAGCGGACAATTCGATGTGCGTCCACCTTATCGAGCAAACCAATCCCCTCCACCTGTGGTCGGATGATTACATCGGGATCGTCAAGTTTGAGTCGAAGCTCGGTGAGCTTTCGCGCCCCCACATCCGTGGCAAGGATGAAGATATTGAGCGCCTGCGCCAGACGCAAACGGCTGAGCCGCTCTGCAATCGGCGCGGGGATGCGCGTCGGGAAGCGTAACGACAATAAATTCTGCTCCTGCCCCAACAGCGGCGTCAGGGCAACGGCTAATATTGGCAGAGTGGGGGCCAGCGAGCGGGCAACGGAAACAGGCACCGGGTCGAGTGTGGCACCGTCCACCAGCAGGTGCTCCCTTATTTGCCGGGGCGGGAAAATGGCAGGGACGGCAATGGTTGCCAAAACGGCATCCACAACGCTGCCTTCGCGCAAAACCACCTCCCGTGCCGACTTTAGATCCACGGCTACCACCGCACAAGGGAGCTTTAGTTTCTCGAAGGTAAGGTCGCCAAGATATTCTTCCAGCAGCCGGGACGCGCCGCCCAAACCCAGAATGGACGGTCCCTCGCCACTGTTGCGGCCAAACAGCTTGGTCTGGTCCAATTTGGCAAGCATCGTTTCCATCTCATCCGGCGTGTACCCTGCAGCGTACAAACTGCCGATGATGCCGCCCGCACTCGTGCCGGCTAAAGCCCGTACCCGATAGCCTTCCTGTTCCAAGCGGCGGAGAACACCGATGTGAGAGTAACCGCGTGACCCGCCGCCACCGAGAGCAAGTGCAATATCCAACGTCTCCTCCTTTGCTTATTGATGTAGAATTATTATACTCTTCCCAGGAGGCTCCATGCCTGCACTCGAATCAACCGAAAGTTCCTCTCCCATTGTCACCCGTGCAGTGACCGCCGGCTTGCGCGGCCAATTCTGCGACAATTATGAATTCCCCGGGTGGCAAAAAACGCTCCTGACGGTTCTGGGCGCGCTGCCGCAGGGTGCGGCGCGCTTTGCCATCAGCCGTTTCCAGTCCATCTCCGGCCTGCCGCCAGAAGTGTTGGATAATTTCTCGGTTGACGAGCTCGTCCGCCAGCGCCTGAAGGATTATGAACAGTTATCGGGCATATTCCCAGCCATCACGACGGGGGCGGCGCTCGGCGGTGCGACCTCGTATCTATCGCTGGTGTTGGGAGGGCCATTCCTACCGCAGGCCTTTGTCACTACGCTCAAGCGCGGCTCGCAGATCGGTGATGTCGACGAGTACCTGCATCGTTCCCTGGATACCGCCCTGCGCCTGGCCGACGAAAACCCGGGGCTGATGACAATCCAGCACTACGACCCGGTACACGACGGATGGCTGACGCGTTTCGTCAACCACCTGCGTTTCAAGCTGCTCGATCTCCCGCCGGCATACGCCGAGTTCATCAAGTCCAGGCTGGAACCGGGCGGTGCGGTGGTTTATCTAGAAGGCGGGGCCTCGTGGCTGCGCTACCGGGTGGGACCACACAGCATATTCCAAGTGGGCGGCTGGGGTGGGATTTCGGCGGAAGAATTTTTGGAAGGGAGCGACCGCATCCGCGAGTATGCGCTGCGAGCCGGTTTGAAATTTACCGATTGGAAGTTAAAGGATTATCCACTTGAACGCGGACCCGAATCAGAATGGGGTTCCGAGCCGGGTTTGGACACGGGGCTGGAAGCTTTCTGTAAACGTGAGGGCTATCGCTTTGTGCGCATCCCCCTGTCCCATCCGAACGATTTCTCCCGGCTGGCTTTCACCGCAGCACAAACGCTGTTGGCAAAAGAAGGCCGGCTACCTGCGGGGGTACTGGTGGAAATGTTCAGCCAATTCGACGCCAACGCCGCCCGGCAAGCCGGTATGCTGCCATTGTGGTTGATATTCAACACGGACGACAGCCTGGAATACCTGAAAGAAATGCGAGCGCGTTTCCCGACCGGGAAACCGGTCTTCTTCTCACCTTTGGCGACTTTCTCGGTGACACCAGACCTGGTGCCTTGGAAAGACTGGGAAACTGCGCTGGCAGGCATCGAATGGACCAATATTGGCGCACGACCCAGCCACTACCCGGCGGATGCACGCGCACTGGTAAAATGGACCGAACCATTGCGGAAATGGGTGACGGAGAACCGGCAGCCGATCACCGGGCGACTGGAGGCGGAGGAGTTGCAGAAATTAGGGATTAATATTGCGGAGAAGTGGTAAATTGGATTCGCTTTACATTCGTGCTGGTCAATAAACTTCGACGGGCCGGGGATTTCAGCTTTGTAGCCCGGCCCGAGGTCCAGAGAACGTGCAACGATGTTTAGGGACTCGGTCACATTAGTGATGAAAACCAGCCCTTCTTTGGTATGCTAAGCCCGCTGGTCGGAGTCTCCATCCTGTAATGAGGGTAAACGGTTTGCTCCGGCTGATTACCATGTTACAATCTTCAAGAATTGGGAAAATATGCCTGAACATGTCAAATCAGTTGCCACCAATCGCAAAGCAGGTTTTGAATATTTTCTCTTCGAGCGATTCGAAGCCGGGCTTGCACTGAAGGGCAGCGAAATCAAATCCATCCGTGCCGGGCAGATCAGCCTGGCAGAGGCTTATATCCGCGTGGACGACGCACGCGGAGCTTTCCTTATGGAAGCACATATCGCTCCCTATGAACAAGCCAACCGCTTCAACCATGACCCGAAACGAGCCCGCCGGCTGCTGCTTCATAAGAGAGAGATTCATGAAATGTGGGATGCTGTCCGCCAAAAGGGCGTGACAATCGTGCCGATACGAGTCTACCTGAAAGACGGCCGCGCCAAACTCGAAATTGCCATCGCCAAGGGCAAGAAATTACATGATAAACGCGAAGCCATTGCCAGACGGGACGCCGAACGCGAAATGGACCGGGAAAATCGCTAGTATTGTCCCGCGGCACCCACCAAAGCCTGTCCCAACGAAATGCCTCCATCATTCGTGGGGATTTGACGATGAATAAAAACCGTGAATCCATCCACGCACAATCCCCGCACTGCAAGTTCCAACAGAGCCACATTCTGCCACACCCCCCCACTTAGCACAATTTCAGAAAGGCCAGTTTCACGACTGATTTGCCCGCATACCTCGCGAACCATATTCGCTACTCCGTTATGGAAACGCGCAGACAGAATGGGAATGGAGATCCCGGCATGAAAATCTGCCAATAAGGATGAAATAACCCATCGGGCGTCCACCGTCTGTTTCTGTA
>JAMCTO010000188.1:314-4968 GCA_023381095.1 Bacillota bacterium | reverse complement strand
CGCTACCGGTGTAACAGTAATTACCACCCGTGATACCGAAAAGTGGTATGCCATGACGGCGAATTCTCTGACCTCGGTGTCTCTGGTTCCTCCATTGGTGCTCGTAGCCGTTGACCTCAAAGCGCATACCCTAGCCGGTTTGAAGTCGTCAGGACAATTTGCGGTGAGCATTTTGTCTGAAGAGCATCGTGCAATCAGTCGGCGTTATGCTAGTCCCCACCAGCCACCGGATCCTTTTGCTCAACTGCCCATTTTTTATGCCCCATCAGGTCTGCCGGTTTTAACCGAAGCACTAGCCTACTTGGATTGCCAGATTGAAGCATTCTATCCGGGCGGCGACCACCAAATAGTCGTGGCCAGGGTGGCAGATTTGCAAGTACTAGCCCCCGACAAGCATCCCCTCATCTTTTATTCGAGCCAATACCACCGTCTCGCCCCTTAATCATCATCATCATCTGGATTCACAGGCAAACCATCCAGATCGTCAGCGCTTAAAATAATGCCACCAATAGGGATAGTGCCCCCGTGGCGTGCGGCTTGCCGTTCTATAAGCGCATAAATGATGGGCTTTAATGCCTGCGGACGAAACACATAATAGTTAAGTTTCTTGAGTACCGCTTTAGGCATGGTAATGCGGCAATGAATCAAATCCACCGAGGTATTGGCGATAACCTTTTCTGGATCCGATCGATCGACGCTAATCACCACAATATCCATCTAGACAACTCCTTCCCCAGCATACTTCCGATAGACCCCGAGCATTTGCTCAACATTGTCGTGAAAATTATATCGTGAAGCAACCCACTGGGGGCCATTTTTTCCCAATTTCCGGATTGTTTCAGGGCTGGCGACCAACGGCGCTAGGGTATCGGCCCAGGTTAGAGGTACGTTATTTGTGACCAGTAAACCAGTACAGCCTTCCGACACCACCTCCGTCAGTCCCCCGATATTGTGCGCCACTACCGCTCTCCCTAACGCCATCATTTCTAGTGGTGCCACGCCAAAGGATTCGCGATGGGAAGCATATAGCCCTGCGTCGGCCCAAGCTAAGTTTTGCGGCAGTGATGGGGAGGAAATTTGGCCTAAGAACTCCACCCGATCGGAAATTCCTAGAGCAACACTTTGTTTCACGAGTCGATCATAGTCCCGGCCAGTGCCCAGAATTCGGCCTCGCCAGCTCGTAAGCCCTCGAGCATCCAAGATACTGAAGGCTTTCAAGATAATATCGATCCCGTACACAGGATCCAGTGATTTATTGATGATCCATCGAAATTCAGGAACCAGATTTTTCGGATACTCGCGAAAATTTTTGATGTCAATGCCAAAGGGAATAACCGCAACCGGTTTTGGCGTATAGCGCTGTGTTACCGACGCTAAATAGTGTGATGATGCCGTGATGGCCTGAGCTTGGTTAAAGATATAACGGAGCACGCGAGAATTAACCAAGGGATGGCGTTCGCCAAAGACTTCGACATCGGCTCCCCACACCGAAACCACCAGAGGTCGAATCTTAGACAATGCCCCATACAATCCAAAATGAGAAGCATAATGGGCGTGCACAACATCTGGGCGCTGGTTAGCCATTTGGCGTTGCAATAACGACACCGCCCAAGGGATCTGAAGCCTGCCTCGGCGACTTTTAGGCAGATAGTGCACCGGGATTGGAGACCCATCCCAGCGGCGTTCACTAAACAAGTCCACTACAACACCACGCGCCACCAGTGCTGTCACCCATCGCTGGGTGTGGATGCTTCCAGCATCCGCCACTAATGCTACCCTCATCGGGATTGCGCATCCAGTAGTTGATGAGTCATCTCCGATAGCGCTGTTTGTCCCGCCCGACGCGCCCGTTCTGCAGCAATAACGGTAGCTACGGTCCTTACACAGTCCTCTAACCGATCATTCTTCACAACATAGTCATAGGTCTTAGCATGGCGCAGCTGTTCGACGGCGTTTCTTAGCCGTGCCTCCAAATTATTTACTTGGGATCGCGACAATATGCGTTTCTTTAATTCGTCCAGCGACGGCGGCAACAAAAACACCGAGACCACTCTACGGTGTCTTTCCTGATATTTTAGCCGCCCTTTATAGTCGAGTTCGATGATGCCATCATGGTCAGGCACAAAAAGTTCGCGGGGGGACCCATAAAAGTGGTCTTGATAGACTTGTTCATACTCAAATACGGCACCCGAGTCAATCAACCCTTTAAACTGGTCGACAGTGACAAATCGATAATCGTAACCATCCACTTCCCCCTCTCGTGGAGTTCGTGTAGTGTAGGTCACGACTTTAGACAAATGGGGATCCTGTTCCAAAAGCGCCTTCATCACTGAGCCCTTTCCCGCGCCCGATGGCCCCGTAAAAACAAATAATATGGGTTCAATAGCCGTATCACTTCGCATACACATATTTTATCCTATTTCCTCTGCATTAGGGTAAGTTCTCCAAAGGTGCGGGTTTCCTAGGAAAAACCCATTCCACAAGCAATGCTGCGACTCCCGAAAAGAACAATCCCAAAAACACCCGATGAATACCAAGATATAGCCCTTGTTGGACATAGTGCAATGCCTGGGGTGCAACTTTTGCCGTAGATGTGCGCCCAATCATCGAAGACGCATTAAGACCTTTCGGCAACTTGTCGGCAATGGAGGCAGGTGTATGACGAAACCAGTGAACCAAGGTCTCGTTTACCATGCTTCCAAACACCGCCACACCTAGAGTACTGCCAACCATACGGGCAAACATATTGCTGCCCGTTACCACTCCGCGTCGATTCCATTCCACCAAAGACTGCACTGCCACTATTAGCGATGTCGACAATAGTCCCAATCCAGACCCCATGATAAAACTCATAATGGCAACCATCCATGCGGTCGCGTGCAATGACAAACCCGAAAATCCCGCTCCGGATAGGGTGCATAAGACTGCTCCCATTAGCGCCGTAGTGCGAAACCCAAACTTTAAATAGAGTTTTCCGGAATAAGCAGAAGCCAATGGCCAGCCTATGGACATGGTCGCCAAAGCGAAACCTGCTACCAATGGAGTGCGGCCCAAGACTCCTTGGACAAACGTAGGCAAAAATGAGCTAAGTCCAATCGACAGCACGCCGACCACCAGGCTCCCAATATTGGCAATCGCTAAGACTCGGCGGCCAAATACCCAAAGCGGAATCACCGGCTCCGGTGCACGCGTCTCAATTCCAATAAACGCCCCAATCAGAACCATTCCCCCGCCAATTGCCGTCCCGCTTTGCCATGATACCCACGGCCAGCCAACCCCCCCTTCCAGCAATCCCAAAATGATACCCGCCATCGAAATCATCAGGAAGATGGAGCCCCAGTAGTCAATGGTGTGGCGATGAGCAGTCACCTGCTCATGGAGAAAGAGCCAAATCACCAGCAAAGCAGCAATACCAATGGGAACGTTGATATAAAATACCCATCGCCACGAAGCGTATTGGACTAAAAACCCCCCGATTGCCGGGCCAATTACCGCAGAAATTCCCCAAACGCTAGAAAGATACCCTTGCATCTTGGCACGTTCTTCAATGGTAAAGAGGTCCCCAACCACCGTGGTGGCAATAGGAATAATCGCCGCAGCGCCCACTCCCTGCAAACCGCGAAACGCAATTAAGGAAACCATGCTCCAAGACAATCCAGATAGCACGGACCCCAATAGAAATATCAGAGCGCCAACCAACAACATAGGCTTACGCCCATAGACATCAGCCAACTTACCATAAATCGGAACCAGAGCCGCCTGCACCAGTAGATAAACCGAAAATACCCAAGGAAAAAGAGAAAATCCTCCCAAATCACGTACTATGGACGGAATCGCAGTAGCCACGATGGTGGCGTCCATCGCTGCCAAACCCATCGTCAACATCAGTCCCGCCATAATATAGGGACGAGATGTCGCTCTGGTTTCCGACGCTTTTCGGTCCGATGTCATAGGTTTAGAATTCTCCGTCGAAACCTGTTGTTCCTGCCAAATGCGTCAAAACAGCCTGGGCCTCGGCAACCATCGTGCTGACAAGTTCTTGAACCGTTGGGATATCCTGAATTAATCCCACGGCTTGGCCTCCCCAGACAAACCCCCGGTCCAAATCTCCGCCAATGGCCGCGTTGCGGTTTACGTCACCGACCACGCGCGCTAGCAACTGATCTGGAGACAACCCAGATTTTTCGTCAATCAGTAGCTGTTCAACATAAGAAGAAGGCAACACTCGGCCTGGGCGCCCCAATGGCCGTTCGATAATGCGGGTATTCTGCTCAGATTCCGAAACCAGGGCCGCCTTGTACTTTGCATGGGCTGGGCTCTCTACCGTAGCCACAAACCGAGTACCCATTTCAATGCCGCTAGCCCCTAACGCCAATGCCGCCACCAGCCCTCTGCCATCGGCAATGCCGCCCGATGCAACCACAGGTATTTTCACGCTATCTACCACCCTTGGGGTCAGCACCATGGTGCCAACATCATCGCGACCAATATGTCCTCCACCTTCTTGACCTACTGCAATCACAACATCAGCACCCAAACTTTCCGCCTTTTGGGCGGCCCGCACCCCCGCCACCAAAACTAATAGCTTCGCTCCCCGTTTTTTAACCCGATCCACGTAAGGCGCCGGATTGCCGCCGGTCAATGAAATGGCCGG
>JAMCTO010000188.1:0-304 GCA_023381095.1 Bacillota bacterium | reverse complement strand
TATGGGTCGATGACCAATGGCGCAATTGATGGCAAACGGCCCCGAACTGAGTTCGCGAAACCTGCGGATTTCTTTCTCTAACGCAAGCGGTCCATCCAAAGTGGTCGCTGTAATCTGCCCTAACCCTCCGGCTTCAGTGACGGCCGCCGCGAGTTCGGCACGCGCCAAATAGGCCAACCCGCCTTGAATAACCGGATAGCGAATGTGAAAAAGTCTCGTCAAAGGGGTGTCCCATATCATGACAATACCTCCCGTAACCGTTGTGCCATATCCCTTAGCGCCTCTTCTGGTGCCAACCGAGCAC
>JAMCTO010000187.1 GCA_023381095.1 Bacillota bacterium | reverse complement strand
GTGCTTTACCGATGCCCATGGTAAACTAACTTGAGTTGTATAGACCAATTAGGGAAGTGGAACCTTAGTGAAACTCAAAGATTATCGGGTGACACGTTCAATATTGTCATTGACGACACCCTTCCATACGGCTCTGCGCACGGTCACTGCCGTTGAAGAAATTCGCGTGGTGCTAAGCACCGATGTCGGACTTTTAGGTGTAGGTTCTGCAGCACCGACAGCGGCTATTACTGGAGAAACCGCCCCATCAATTGTTGCGGCATTGGAAGAATATATCCTGCCTGCGTTAAGCGACCAAGAGTTGACCGACATTGCCGGCACACAAATGATACTGGCGCGGTCTATTGTTGGAAACTTTTCGGCAAAGGCTGCCGTCGATATTGCGCTTCACGATCTCTACGCCAAGCACCATAATGAGTCGTTGCTGTCATACTTAGGCGGGATCTCCCGACCTCTGTGGACGGATGCCACCGTGAGTTTAGGAGAAATTACCCCCATGGTGGAACAGGCGCGAGGACTGGTAGAACAGGGCTTTCATCACCTTAAGGTTAAAGTGGGCGGCCATGATGGTCACGACGTTGAACGTGTCATCGCTGTCCGTCAAGCGGTGCCGGAAACGGTGCAAATGTGGCTGGATCCCAACCAGGCTTGGACAGTGCGGGAAAGCATCGCTGCAGCTGAAGTCTTGACTGACTTTGACATTGACTTCATTGAACAGCCAGTGGTGTCCCGAGATATTCAAGGGCTACGCGAAGTGACCCGCCAAAGCCCGATTCCGATTGCCGCCGATGAAAGCGTGTTTGGGACGGAACAGTTGCTGCGGATATTAGATTTACAAGCCGCCGATATCGTCAATATTAAACTGATGAAATGCGGAGGGCTGTCAACTGCGCGAATCATGGCCGACTTGGTTCGATCTGCCGGATTCAAGCTTATGGTCGGCAGTATGATGGAGGGAATGGCTTCGGTTACCGCTGCGGCGATGTTTGCGACCACGTATCGGGCAGACTATGTTGATTTGGATGCGGCATATTTTTTGTCTGACCCTCAAGCGACTGGTGGAATTCAATATACTGGGGGATCCATTGCCCTGCCCACAGGTCTCGGACTTGGTGTTGACTGGCCGCAAGCACCCCAAGAGGAGTAAAGGAATGGAACAGGATTACCTGAAGGAATTGCAGTTGACGTCAGAGATGTTGACACCCCAGTTCTGGCAGACATTTTGTGCGACGGCACCGACTCTAGATGTCCCGTCGTTTAATACCACCTTGGTAGCCTCGGGTCAAGTCGCCGATTTATCCAATATGCTGAATGACTTCGACAATCCACTACGGTGGGTACAGCCGATGTCGCCAGTACCTGAAGGGTATTTGGTTGACGGCAGCCGGTTGACAGCGGAAGTTCGAGTCCAAATCAGCAATAATAGTGTTCCGAAGGCAGTGGTCGAAAGATATGGTTTTAGCATCAGCCGTGCTCCCATGGGTTCCTTTGCCACCCGTACCCGTATATACCGCAGTGCGGACAACCGGGAATTTGATCAAGTGCAACAAACCGCGTTGCATACGTTTGAACCGGTCCTAATTCTTGGAGAGAGCTTTGACCAGGAATGGTACCTGGTGCAATCACGAACCTACCAAGGATGGGTGGACAAAAACTACGTAGCTTGGTGTAATTTGGCGTCGTTTTTACAATATGCCGAACTGTCCCAACCGCTCGTGGTTACGGGCCGTGGGGTCGCGGTCGAGCCGAATCCTTACCGGAGAAGTGCTTTACCGATGCCCGTGGAATTTGGCGCCTGGCTTCCCTTGGAACCTTCGACTCCCGCAACGGATTTGGCTTACGGAAGGCAAACCTCTTTCTGGCACTACCCTATTCTGCTTCCTGTTCGTGGTTCTGATGGGTCGTTGGTTGTCGAGAAGGGCTTAATCTCAAAACAAGCGAAAGCCGTTGAAGGATTCTTGCCTCCCCATCCTCGCTCGTTGCTGGAGAGCGCCTTTGCCCTGTTGGGCGAGCGTTACGGGTGGGGCGACAGTTTTGACCGTCATGATTGCAGCAGCTTCATCATGGATGTTTATCGCACCATCGGGGTGCAGTTGCCACGCAATAGCAAATCTCAAAAACTTGCCTTGCCGTTGCGAACAAAAGTCACCGCTGATTGGGATCGGGATTTGCGCGAGGCTAAGCTCGGAGACGAGCTCTACATGCCTGGACACGTTCTCTTGTATCTGGGGCGCCATAATAATCGCCATTGGGCTATTCATGCCTTTGTCGGCTATAGAACAGATCCTGACCGTGACCCGATATTAGCTAACCAGGTGATGGTAACTCCTCTCGACTTGTTTTTGAGAAATGGGGAACAGCGTTACGGGGAGGCCCTGACTTCTGTTCATGCTGCTTTTGCATAGCCTTCGAAAGACGAAGAACTCAGGCAAAGCCGCATGGTGACGAGCAGACTAATGAACGAGTTTTGGAGCAGAGCACAGTGGATTGGACAAATGCCTGAAAACAGGGACCACTGAGACACTATAGGATAGGAGCGCCATCTTTTCCACTACCCATCAATGAACTGGCGCTGCCTGCCTTTTCCAGAATCAGGTCTATAGCACCATGTGGCTCTGGCCAATGAATAGGAACTGCTCCGGGGCCTTAACCTATGTTAACGGTCAACGTTTTGAATCGATTCTGTTAGCCAATGTTTGAGTCGCTCGGGATGATTTGGGCAAAGGTTCCGGTTAATTGCGGTGCGTAGGCTCTTGGAGCAGAGTGTGATACAGTGCGCTGAAATTCAGGTTTTTAGAATGTTATCGAATGAGGACTCCTAAAAATGGTAAAATAGGGACGAGAAACGAGGTGGTATATTAGTGGATTTGACGACAAAGTGGGTCACTCATTCAAGAGATGGCCGAGAAATGCAAGCATACCAGGTGACGCCTCCTAAAGCCAGCGCCGACACGCCTGCTATTCTGGTGATTCAGGAAATTTGGGGTCCTGACGACCACATTCAGGATATGGCCAGAAGATTTGGGGAAGCTGGGTATGTTGCACTAGCCCCTGATTTGTATTCCCGAGGCGGCAGACCGGAGGCACTGTCTTTTCCCCGGATCGAAGCGGTAAAACAATTTTTTGACACTTTGCCCCAAGCAGCCTGGATGGACCAAAGTCTTCGAGCACAGTATCTTAACAAGCTTCCAACTGATGAAAGCCAACGCATTCAAGAAACCTTAGGGGTGCTGTTTGGTCCACGGGACACGGAAGCCATGGTGGCAGATTTAAAAAGTTGGGCACAATACTTGCGCGACCAAGGTAGAGAAGTAGGCAGTATTGGCTACTGCATGGGTGGGGCCTTATCCTTTGCTTTAGCAACGCAGTTTCCCCAACTACGTGCCTCTGTGTGCAATTATGGAGTGGCACCCGGCGCCGAGGCCATGGCGGCCATCCAATGCCCAGTATTCGGGTTTTATGGCGGTACTGACCATCGCATTACGGACCAGGTGCCGGAAGTCGCCGCAGCGATGAAAACCGCTGGGAAGACCTATCATTACGAAATATATCCCGAAGCAGGTCATGCGTTCTTTAACGATTCCCGCAGTTCCTACGATCCAAATGCAGCACGTGATGCCTGGGCCAAAACGCTAGAGTTTTTTGCCGCTCACGTCTCTTAATTTAGTCGGGGACGCCTATCAAGTGACGTCCCCCTATTTTTTCAACGCTTCTTCCAGCGCAGGCCTTTGAAAGCCGACCACAACCTGGGTAGAACCGTCGTCTTGAGAGATGACCGTCGTAGGAGTTGACTGCGAGCCAAGATTGATGACATCATCAATCCACGACACATTGCGACGAATATTTCGTTCTTCAAATGAGGTACCGCGATGAGAAAGCCACGCCTTCTCTTCTTCACACGCGTGTCACCCAGTTTGGGTATAAACCACCACTCTTGGCATGCGATTCGCTCCTTTAAATTTTAGAGGATTTTAGTCCCCATTATACCCAACGATTGCCATGGGAGACCCACCGTGGATGGTTGCGTGAAACTCGCTATTTTGATATGCTGTGTCTGGTCACAATTTAACTTGCTCTAGTCTGTAGTGCCGTGGTTAAGAAATATCCGTGCGCCCGTAGCTCAGGGGATAGAGCAGAGGTTTCCTAAACCTTGTGTCGGTGGTTCGAGTCCTCCCGGGCGCACCACTTCGCAAGGTTAGTGAGTGTTTATGGACCATAATTTCTACATGGCCATTGCGGTGGCGGAAGCAGAAAATGCCGCTCGTTCCGGAGAGGTTCCGGTGGGAGCGGTGTTAATACGTAAAGATGGTACGGTCATAGCCCGTGATCATAACCGACGGGAGTCAGAGCAAGATCCGACGGCACATGCAGAAATTTTGGTATTGCGTCAGGGGGCAGAGCGGCAAGGCGGCTGGAGATTGGAAGACACCATCTTGTACGTTACGCTAGAACCGTGTACTATGTGTGCCGGGGCCTTGGTGTTAAGTCGCGTGGCACAAGTGGTGTTCGGCGCTCGTGATCCCAAAGGTGGAGCATTAGTAAGCTTGTACCAGTTAGGGAGCGATCCTCGTTTGAATCATCAATTTGGGGTCACCGAGGGCGTTATGCGGCAAGAGAGTCAACAGTTGTTGACTAGTTTTTTTCGCCAACGGCGATAAAAATATAATTGAATAGCAGTACGGAGAGGTGTCTGAGTTGGTCGAAGGAGCCCGACTCGAAATCGGGTAGGCGGTTTAACCCCGTCTCGTGGGTTCGAATCCCACCCTCTCCGCCATACAAGCGTTAAACGCGGAGGGGTGGCCGAGCGGTTTAAGGCGCACGCCTGGAAAGCGTGTTGGTGGGCTGAACCTGCCTCGAGGGTTCGAATCCCTCCTCCTCCGCCACTTCGATGAGGCCGTGGAGCAGCATCGATTGGGTCCCGCGCGGACAACACCTGTGAACCCCGTCAGGCCCGGAAGGGAGCAGCGGTAAGCGGGCACGTTGTGGTGCCGCGGCCAACCTAATCGGTGCCGCCCTATGGCCTTAACGCATGAGATGGTACAATAAGGCAAATGAACCGAAGAAGGGGATCTCCATGTCACGGCAAGCGCTATATCGGGCATATCGTCCTCGTTCTTTTGAAGAAGTGGTCGGTCAATCCCGCGTCGTGATGACGTTGCGAGAAGCAGTGCGACAACGGCGCTTAACTCATGCTTATTTGTTTTCCGGACCTCGAGGCACCGGAAAAACAAGCATTGCGCGCATTTTGGCCAAGGCTGTGAATTGTGAAAATCTTTCCCCCTCTGGAGATCCCTGTCTCCAATGTGCTTCATGTGTAGCGTTGGAACGCGGCAATCATCTTGACGTTATCGAGATCGACGCGGCGTCTAATCGGGGAATTGATGAAATCCGGGATTTGCGCGAACATCTGGGACAAGCGCCGGTCATGGGCAAACAGCGTGTATACATCATCGACGAAGTGCACATGTTAACGGAACCAGCCTTCAATGCCCTGTTAAAAACTTTGGAAGAACCCCCTGAACATGTGCTTTTTGTATTGGCCACTACGGAATCTCATAAATTGCCCATTACTGTGTTATCACGCTGTCAGCGATATGAATTTCAACGCTTTCGGGTGGGTGAAATTCAGGAGCGATTGCGTCAGGTCGCTGCACACGAGAAAATTCCAATTAGCCCCGAGGCATTAGAACTTTTAGCCGAATTTGGCGATGGAGCGTTGCGAGATGCTTTAAGTTTGTTAGACCAAGTGTCTTCTTCAGTGGGTGTCGAGATTACCCGGGATCATATCGAAAACATGGTTGGTGCTCTGAGTCCGGCGCTGTTGGAAGAAACGGTATCTGCCTTGACGGCAGATACCCTATCCGCTTTGATATTGGCCATCGACCATGCGCTTCAGGAAGGTCGCGACCCAAGGCAAATGCTGAGAGATGTGGCTCGTGAATTACGCAATCTTGTGGTATGGCGTGAAGCAGGGCCAGATTTGTTTCCCAGTTACCGACGCGATTGGCTCGGACGTTTAGATGGGATGGTGCCTGACAACATCTTGCCCCGGGTTTGGTTCGAAGCTCTCGACATTCTTACCGAAGGCGAGGGACGTCTCAAGAGCGGATTTCCTCCACAACTGGTGCTGGAACTGGCTTTGTTTAAGACACGACAGCATTTGCTGCAATCCGGTAGACCAGAAATGCGCGCTCCATTGCTTGATGAAGCGGGGAGCACGTATGTGCAGCCGTCGCGCTCCGTATCTGCCTCCGTGTCGGCGGAAATGCCTCCGGCAAACAGCGAAAAATTTCAGCAAGCATTAGAATTCATCCGACGGGAGCGGCCTTCGACGTATGCCTTGGTTAAAGAAGCCCGATGCCGCACTAAAGGCAATGGACTGGAATTATGCTTTGCGTTTCCGGCCCATTTAGATTTGATGAAGTCTGGGACGAATCATGATCTTCTAGAACGGGCACTAAAGCACATCTATGGGGATGAAATATCGTATACTTTGACCACGGAGTCTAGTGAGGATCCAGCCGAAAATGCCGTTGTCGATAGTCGTGAGCCGATGGTTGAAACGGTTAACCGAAGTGATGTAGCGGCTAACGCTCGGGAGTGGTTTGGCGAAGATATACACCTCATTGGATTCGAGTAATTTGTTTAGCCAACAGATGTTTTTCTTGGAACACATCGGCGGGAACCCTTATTTACCAAGGACAATTCAGAGGAGAGGTTATCATGGGATTTAACCCCAACAATATGCAGAAAATGATGAAGCAAGTGCAAAAAATGCAGGCCGATATGGCTCGAGTTCAAGAAGAGTTGCGAACGGAAACGGTAGAGGTCGAGTCCGGCGGCGTCGTGAAAGCCGTGTTCAACGGTCATGGGGACATCGAGTCGATTACCATTGATCCTCAAGCCGTGGATCCCTCGGACGTGGAAATGCTGCAGGACCTCATATTGACGGCGGTGCGTGAAGGTCAAAAGAAGGCGCAGGATTTGGCCTCAAGCCGACTGGCCGCCGTAGCCGGCAACATGAATATCCCGGGAATGCCAGGACTTTTCTAAATGCTTTACCCAACACCCATTCAAGAGTTGGTCAACGAACTTGCCAAATTGCCTGGGGTTGGGCCCAAAACGGCCCAACGTCTGGCGTTTTTCTTGCTTAACATGCCACAGGGTGAAGCCGAATTGTTGGCTTCCGCTATTGTGACGGCCAGGACCCGGATACGATACTGTTCTGTATGCTTCAATTTCACCGATCAAGACCCTTGCGCCATCTGTCGTCATTCGGGTCGCGACGCCAGAACAATTATGGTTGTGGAACAGCCTAAAGATGTTGTGGCCATGGAAAAAACACGCGAATACAAAGGACGTTATCATGTGTTGCATGGGGCTATTTCTCCTATGGAGGGGATTGGACCGGAGGATCTGCGCGTCAAGGAACTCTTGCTTCGGATTGAGCGCGAGGCTCCTACGGAATTGGTGCTAGCGACGAGCTCGAATTTGGAAGGCGAAGCTACCGCGTTGTATTTAGGTCGGTTGTTAAAGCCCATGGGAGTGAAGGTGACCCGCATTGCGCGAGGACTGCCAATGGGCGGGGACTTGGACTATACTGACGAAGTCACCTTATCCAAAGCGCTGGAGGGGCGTCAAGAAATTTAACCATTGTGGTGATCAAAAGATCTCAAGGCAACCTTGGGCTTACTTATTCGCTTTGCATCCCTGGTTATCGTCCATCTATAATTAACGGAGAGTAGGGATTTTGAGCGTCCTATACTAGGGGGTACGCTTCGTGCCGTTTTTTATGATTCTCATGTGGAAGCGGATAACCAAACATCAAACGTTAACATTGACAACCATCGCTTTCATTACCACCATTATTGGAGCCCTACTCTTTGCCTTCACGCAACATGTTTCTCCATTTATTGGGTTCTACTGGGCCATTACGACCATCACCACGGTTGGTTACGGGGATGTTACGCCGCATAACACTCTAGGTCGCGTTATTGCGATGGGTACGATGCTGACCACAATCCCGTTGGCTGGCGCAGCCTTTGCAGGGTGGGCTGCCAATATGGCATCACTTCACATTCGGAGGGCTCTGGGTATGACTTTGGATAAAACACGGGATCATCTAATCGTTCTTGGCTATAGTCCGTTGCTTATTCATTTGCTGCCTGATCTGCTTCAGGAGCATCAAAACCTGGTTCTGGTATCTATGATGGATACGACTCATCTGCCGCCAGAAATTCCTTGTATTACGGGGGATCCGACCAATCCGCACGTGCTCGCCAAAGCCCACTTGTCTCAGGCTAAGCAAATTGTGGTGGTAGGGGAAACTGACGGCGAAGTGCTGATGACGGCGGTTGAAGCACAGCATTTGGCTCCCGACGTACCGATTTTTGCCATTACCCAGTCTCGTCGTGCAACCCATACCCTTCAGGATCTGGGAATTTTGCATAGCGTTGCGGCACAGGACCTTTTAGGACATACGCTCGCTAAAAGCCTGGAAACACCTCATGCTGCCGACCTATTTACCACGATCTTGGCATCAGATCAGACTCGATTGCAGGAAATGGTGGTACCGCCCGCATGGGTGGGGCAGGAACTCAGCGCTATTCGTTCTCAAAATGCGGAGAACTGCCTCATCCTCCTCGGGTTGGTGCATGAAAATCAGATCTTTCTAGGCGTTCACCAAGATCGTGTAATTGAAATGAATGATCGGGTGCTCTTTTTAACTGCGGGTACATAATTAAACGTTGCAGTACACGGAAAACGGCTCTTTTAATTAGGTTCTACAGGGCAATGGGTTGTCATGGGAGATGATACCTTTGGAGAAAACCTATCATACGTGATCGGTTAACTCAGGCGACAGGGAGTGGACCTTAAAATCGCTAGAGTTATACGGGCTAACGTGGGCTATAGCGTGCCCAAACCGCCGCATACGTTTTACTCCCCCTGACCGCGTCCTACCTGAGTTATCTGGGGATGTATGAAACCTATTGTTCGTAGTTTAAAATTCCACTTGAGAGCTAGTGCTCTATTTTTACCCGGTTTCGAAAAAATTCATGCAACGTTCTTCCTACAAAGGAATATATTGCCATTAACTTGTTGAAGGTGGTGGCACCATGGATTTTTTGTAGTCTTGGGTCAATGGATAGACCTCGGACCGGATGGCTTGGGATTTTTGTGGCTGTTGCAACTGTACCGGCATCGCCATATGCTTCGGGACAGCCTGTGGTGGACGATGACTCACCATCGCCAACAATGGATTAAACAATATATTGATGCAGCTATTGCCCAAGGACAACGTCATTCCGCCGAACAACTTGTCCACACGCTAGAAAAGATTGGCCAGTCTCTTTCTACAATCGAAAGCACTTTTGCACTCAATTACCAATGCGCCAACTTGCCCCATATTATAGAAGAGACATCCACACAAGGAGAAGGGGTTAATGGAACCACTACAGAGAGAACGGCATCGCGGACGCATCAGTGAGCCCATAGATCCTCCCGGATGGGCTGCTGATGAATTTCGTGAAGCTTATCAAAACTGGGTGCAGCAACAACAGTTCGATACGCAACCGGATCCTGATGTATTCGACCACGCTGTCCATTTTTGGCATGAAGCCGAGTTGCATTATCGACAATGCCTTGACCGATATCGGGGACATGGGCGGTTCTAGAGGTTGTCCTTTGGCAATATGCTGTTTATGGGGGGATGGCCATGTTGCAGCCGAAGGATATCCTGGCCGGGATTTTTGGCATTTTAGTGGTGTATCTTTTAGGCCGTGTTTTTGGCGGATGGGCGCGTTGGATTATTCGCAGTGTGGTAAACATTGCGGTGGCGGTTCTGGTGCTGTGGGCTTGGGATCGCACTCTAGGGATGGGTTTTCATATTGGCATCAATCCAATTACCGCCTCAGTAGTCGGATTGTTAGGAGTGCCTGGCTTTCTTTTGGTGTTGGCGGCGAGGGCTTTAACCCTGGGATGGTAGATTGCTTTTAGTGTAGACTCCTTTTGATGAGCGTTCGCTCCATGCGCCCCCGACATGGGTGCAAAATTGTGGGTATCCGGAATTCGGTCTAACCCCCCTAGCTCTACCTAATCGTTGCCCATAAGGAGGAATTTTCGGCCAGAATGGAGCGAACGGCGACGGCGTAGAGGAACCTTTCACGCGGGTTAATTGACAGGGGAGCACTTTCTCGGAATCGTACGTATCGGGAAAGATCCAATCATTATCACAGGAGGGATCCTGCCGAGACTCGTTGTCACCACCGGGATTCCCCGGGATCATAACGCATAGGTAATGTTGGCCGTGCCCGCGTTCATGGGTTTGGGTTGTGGGGGGGGCGCCGCTCGGCATAGAACGGCAAAGGGAGCCATCATGCGTTCTCACCTCGCCTATACATGGGATGCTTAAAATCTTACTGGTGTCCGGCCATCCCCACCGTGAGAATTCCGCAACAGACGGATGACTTTTTCTTATCTGGCATCCCGAATACTCCAGTAGTTCCATCAAAAGCCTCTGGCACTTTTGCCCCGTAAGTCCCCCAAAAGACGCTAGTGCGGCTT
>JAMCTO010000186.1 GCA_023381095.1 Bacillota bacterium | reverse complement strand
ACCGTTGTGAGGCAGGCGGAGTCAGCAGGTTTATAGGTAAGGAAGATTCATTCAGAGGGATAACGAAAGGTCTTTTAGTGCCAGGGTACAGCCGCCTAGTCGGCGGGTACAGCTGGGCTGGACTGCGATTGTCACCACACACCAGCCGGAGTTGGTGTCGGTGTTCTTCCGGCGTTGGCAAGAAACCGACTCAGCCGATTCCTCATCAAGGCGAGTAAATGCCCCATACCTATCACATTGTTTGTCCACAGTCTAGAAAACTCTTGGCAGGGGAGTCGGACTTCCCTGGGACGGGACGCGATCAAAAATTCTACTTTCCGTCCTCAAGAAACAGAAAGCGGGCGGAAGAAGGATGATACCGCCGTCAGCGACCCGGTGGATAAACAAATTTTGTACCTGAATACACGCATACCGCGAATTTTTAAAAGGCGTCTGCTTTACTTTGCCACTCCGTGGGCCGCAGCACGGCAGAAATTTTCCCATATTCTTCAAAGTTGAGTTTCACCCCGGTTAACGAAAATTCTTCCGCGACCCATGCAAATGCCCTAGACAAATGAAACCGCCGCGTCATGTTGATGCCATCGCCCTCTGGCTACAATGAAATCGCATAGATCAATCAATCATCCGATTACTTGTGATTGAACGTGTTGTATGGATCGGGGGAGAGCATATGATGGGGTACGAACAGCGGAGAGAACAGGTGCTGGACGGATGTGCCCATGCCTTCGCCGAGAAGGGCTACGATGCAGCATCCATTCGCGATATTGCCAAGGCCGCAAATATGAGTTCCGGGGGATTATATCACTATGGTATCAACAAACAGGATTTACTCTATCAAGTCTGTGAAAGGACGTTTCGCTCCCTTACAGACCGTCTTGAGACGGCATTATCATCCGAGTACGCACCTAAAGAGCGTTTATATGCGGTGTTTGCCACTCACCTTGCCTATTTTCTTGAGCGACCCCATGAACTGATCACCTTGACCGAAAATCTCTCGTCACTGGAGCCTGCCGGCTCGGGAAAGATTAGAACTTTGCAGCGTCGGTACTATGACTTGGTGTCGGGAGTGCTCACATCCTTTCCCGGCATTGCGGAACATTCCCTGCGTGTCGCGACGATGACCCTATTTGGGTCAATCAATTGGGTGCACACCTGGTATCGCCGTGAGGTAGACGGGGAAAGCTCAGGAGTTGGCCCGGCTCATGACGGACTTATTCTTACATGGACTGGCTCCGAGTTACCAGCATTCACCTAAGACACGAGAAGAAGGTTCGCCGGAGACTTTGCAAAAAATGAGGAAGGGGGAGAAGTGACTGTGTCCAGCGGCATTGAGGCGGAGCATGAGGGCCGAACGATTACCATTACTTTGAATCATCCACCGGTAAACGTTCTGGAAAAGGTTCATATTGACCAACTGGAGCGGATTCTTAGCCAAGCGCATGACCAAGAAGACGTAGATTTGGTGCGAATTCGGGCCAAAGACACTAAGGCGTTTTGCGCCGGAGTGTCCATAGAGGATCATTTGCGGGACCGGGCTTACCCGATGTTGGAATCCTTTCGCAAACTCGCGGAAACCATGCTGTCTCTCCCGCAGATCATCGTGAGTGAAGTCTTCGGAGCCGTACTGGGAGGGGGCATGGAACTGGTCTTATTGAGCGATTTAGTGGTGGCTGCCGATGACGCCAAATTCGGACAACCGGAAATATTACTGGCACAAACACCACCGGTAGCGGCCGCTTTCTTACCTCAACTGGTGGGATGGCAAGAGGCCAGTCGGATTTGTCTGCTCGGCGAAACTATGAGTGCGGCCTGGGCGCAGGAAAAAGGGCTGGTACTCCGAGTGGTGCCCCGAACTCAGCTGAGAGAAGCGGCCGAGGAAGTGAGCTTGCAGATTCTTAAAATGAGCGGCCCCGCCCTTAAAACGACTAAACGCAGTTTACAAGGTCCTTCTGACCATCGCTTGGCGGCATTGCGTTACAGTTTTCAACGCTATTTGGCGGATCTGGTTCCCACACAAGATAGCCAGGAAGGTCTCGAGGCCTTTTTGGCTAAAAGGCAGCCAATATGGACCCATCATTAAATCCACTTCTGCCCAAGATTACGCCTTAGGAGGGTTTGTATATGAGTACAAAGTTCGAAGACATTTTATACGACGTATCATCAAAAGGCGTCGCACGGCTTACCATTAATCGTGAAAGTTCCTATAACGCGTATACCACAAAGACATTGCAAGAAATCCGCGAGGCGGTGCGAAAGGCCGCATTTGACCCCGGTGTCTATATGCTCGTCGTGACCGGAACGGGAAGAAAAGCCTTTTGCACCGGCGGGGACGTGAAAGAATATGCCGATCACTATGTGCAACATCCTCAGGATTTTTGGCAATATATGGTCCATTTTCAGGATTGCCTCGATGCGATTCGCCATTTAGGAAAACCCACTATTGCCCGTCTAAATGGGATGACCGTGGGGGGTGGCAATGAATTCAATATGGCTTGCGATTTGGCGGTTATGGCAGAGCATGCGTTCATTCGGCAGGTTGGCACCCGGGTGGGCAGCGTGGCCGCGGGGGGA
>JAMCTO010000185.1 GCA_023381095.1 Bacillota bacterium | reverse complement strand
GCCGCTGACTACCTTTACCAAAACGACCTGGTCGCCCGTGTATTGCAAAAAATGGTATAGGTTCCGGCTCGGGCCAAAGACACCTCCGTTTTCCCGGTCACCTCGTCGTGGACTACTGAACCGGGGCCGGACAGGGTGATCTCTACCGGCGTGGTCGCTGCAAAAACAATCTGACCGCCGCTAAGCGATTTGACCGTAATGGTCACACCATATGCGTCTCGGCGAAGGTCCTGGATCTCCGCAGTTGCATAATAGACGCTTAGAGTTGACGTGAGCACCAGATTTGCCGCCAATAGCAGGCCATGGCGGGCAGGGACCGCGATTTCCGATTGCGACGGCCAATATGGACTGTTGACGGTGACTTGATAGTCTTGGTCATCGGGATTTATCAGCGATAACAATGATCCAAAGTCACCTGTGCGGATTGTCGCATGCACCAAGCCAGGGGTAACCGACAAGCGGGGACTAAGGCCAATGCTTTGCAATACACGGGCGACCAGGTCGTTTTGGTAAAGGTAGTCAGCGGCCAGGCCTACGCCAAATACGGTTGCCTGCCCAGAACCGACGGACCAGGTCGCGACACACGGTTTGCTGGTAGACTCGACGGTGCCCAGCACCTGCGCGGATGCGGGCGGGGAAAAGGACGTAGTGCGCGGCGTCAAGACTGAATCCATTCCCAGCACGGTGACCAAGGTTGATTGCCTTCCGGTTTGGGTGTCAGCAATGCCCAGATGGGTGGCAAGAATATCGCAGGCATCGCCGTTGAGGTCGCAAACAGGTATGTCAGGGCCGATGATGAGATGACCGCCGTGCTCCACATACCGTGCCAACTTGGTTTGTGTGGCTGCATCCATATACGGCGTGCTGGCCACCCACAAGAAAGGAGTTTGGATCGGCCTGAGATCGTCCTCCATAAGACTGACGGCGGTCATCGGCACACTAAGAGCGGTCAAAATCCGATAAATGCCATCAAAGTGCAGTCGAGTGCGTGCGCCAATGAAGGCGTTTAACACCTCGTTGTTCTGCATTTTCTCCCCGATGGTGGCTGTCAAGTAATAGGGGGAGTAAAACGCAATGGACAAATCCGACAGATTTTCACTGGTTGCGAGTACCGATTGCAGACTGTGGAACAGTGATCCCAAGCCGGCAATGGTATCGTAAGTCGGTCTCAGCGTGCCATCTGAGGCGATGGGAGCTTGCCAGTCGTGACGGCGTCCCAGGGATCCGATCCCTTCAGGATTGTCGCCACCGGAAAACATATAGTAATTGACACCGTTAAATCCATGCGCGACAACCAGTCGGGTGGCCAAGTCTATGTCGTAAGAAGACAGGCGGGGCTTGTCGGATAGCCGTCCGGACTGAAACTCTGCACTATAAGACAGCCGTCCCGGCTTGTTGGCCGCATTGGTGTATAGGGTTGCCAGCACCAGGTCATGATAGTTGTCAAAACCTATCTTTCCCGGGTAGAAGTCTCCGCTAAGGGCGGTATCTTCCAGGTTTC
The DNA here is from genome assembly GCA_023381095.1 of Bacillota bacterium. Taxonomy (GTDB): domain Bacteria; phylum Bacillota; class Sulfobacillia; order Sulfobacillales; family Sulfobacillaceae; genus Sulfobacillus_C. Next base: position 2,655 of record JAMCTO010000185.1, on the reverse strand, counting down.
GGGCCTCCATCAATTGCGCCAAACCGACCGGGTACTCTGTGCCTCGGCCGTAGGAAAAAAAGTCACGGAACCCATGAACGTTGACGATGCAGGGAACTGTGCCGACGATTTCTTGGGCGGTTTGCTTCAAAATCTCCAGGTAGCGTCGACGCTCTTTTTGGTGAAATTTCTGCCAATTCCAGTACTCAGTAAGTTGGTTGTTTTGGTTTTCGGAATACTCCGTGTGGTAGCGGGCGAGAACATCTGGATGACAATCCGCTTGGTTGCTTACCCAATGCAGCATGCCGACCTCATTGTCCAACTGCCACAGCACAATGGGCCCACCATTCTCAAATAAAAATGGGCGCAGTTCTTCAGCAACCCGAGTAATCCACCGTTGGGCGAACCGTAAGTATGTGGGGTGCAAGTATGAGACGACGCCATTAGGGTGGAGATCGCCGGTGGCCGTTCGTGCCAATACTTCGGGGTAGGATTGGCCAATCCAGTCGGGAATGCCTTCGTTCAGCAACTCTGCCATGACATACGGGCCCGGCCGGGCAAACACTCGCATTCCTTCGTCGTGGCAAATTTCCAAGAATAAGCGTAGGTTGCGACGATGGTGCGTGGCTCCGGTAAAATCCCATTCGGACTCAGCGGATTCATGCCACAGCCAGGGAATATATGCTCCCACGATATTCATGTGGGCCAAACGCATTTCATGGATGCGTCGGCGCCACTCTTGAGGATCGAGTCGAAAATAGTGGAGTTCGCCTCCAAATAAAAACTGAGGAACCCCTCCGATGGTTAAAGCACCTTTAAGCATTTGAATCTGTTGATTGTCCGACATGCGGTAATCCCGCCTTTTAAAGTCTGATAGAAACGTTTCGATCCGAAGTATAGCGACCTGTTCATTAAAGGTCAATACGTTGCAATGCAATAAGAAATATAATCAATGTTCTGACAAAACTGGGCAAGTACCCCGCAGAATGAGCGAGGTGCTCAACACAATGCGGGGTTGCACCGGATCCCCAGACAACAGACAAAGTAATTGATGCATCGCCTGTAAGCCTAATTCATACATTGGTTGATGCACCGTGCTAAGAGGCGGCGTTACGTATTGCGCAATGCGAATGTCGTCAAATCCTATGAGACCGATGTCGTTGGGCACCTCAATTTGGTGTTCCCGCAATACTTGCAAGACCCCGAGCGCCATTTCATCATTTGCGGCAAAAATTGCCTCGGGCAATCGACCTTGTCTCACGATCTTCTCGGTTTCCCGCATACCGCCCGCTTCGGTAAAATCGCCGTGCGCTACGGGAAAATCCGGAGGTGACAAACGGGCGTCAATGAGGGCACGTTGATAGCCGCGAAAGCGCAACTGGCTGTCTAAGGAATTTTTAGGTCCGGCCAGGAAAAAGATGTTCTGGTATCCGGCACTCAGCAGATAACGGGTGGCTTCGTAGGCGCCACCTTCATGATCGGCGGCAATCGATACCAGACAATCATGCGTCAAATCGCGGTCCAACGCCGCAATGGGGAAACGTTGGTCCGCCAAATCAAGAACGATTTCGTCGGATACATTGGGATCAAGCAGAATCGCGCCGTCGACGCGATTTTCGTAGAGCAGTCGGTTAATAGAATCTTGGCGATTGGAGTGGGAAATAATCACATTGTAATGACAACGGTCGGCTTCGACTTGGACGCCCTGCACCAACTCCGAGTAAAATGGTCCGCTTAAGTCGTGAAGCAATACCGCTATGGTTTGGGTGCGGCGTATTCTCAGATCGTGCGCTGCTCCGTTAGGACGATACTGCAAAAGTTTTGCTGCATCCAGTATTCGCGCCCGGGTGCCTTCTGCCACCCGGGACGGATGATTGAATGCCAGGGATGCGGTTGAGATCGACACCCCCGCTAATTTGGCCACATCTTTTATTGTCGGCATGGAATACCCCCAAAACGATTCGATGGTAATTTGATCATACCTGCAATGCATTGTCAACGCCATATGGCGACGTGGGATCAATTACCTATGATGTGAAGTAATGTCATGGTTTTCATTTGCAAATATTTTGTCATTATATATTTGCATAACACATAGGAATTAGCCCGTATGACAGCGAATTCTTGATTCATAACACTAGGAGGTGTTGGACATGGCGTTTGAGGTATTCACGGCACCGTGGGCAGCGGCTTGGCGTGAGGAAATTAACCGGAGTGAGGAATACCGGCGAGCCGCCGAGACTTGGGAATGGCCTTTGGTTTTGGTGATGGAAGCGGATCCCGATGAAAATATTGACGAGGATCGCGGTGTGTATGTGGACTTGTTTCATGGTGAGTGTCGGGATGCACGACCATCCACCCCCCAAGATTTGAATCAGGCGCCGTACGTCATTACAGCGGATCCGTTTAGTTGGCGTGAAGTGCTGGAGGGTAAAATCGAAGCCATTCAGGGCATTATGCGGGGGAAATTGGTGTTGAGCCGGGGCAATATGGTTACTCTGGCCGGATATATTCTGGCGGCGCAGGAGCTGGTTAAAGCCGCGACGCGGATTGATACGGTGTTTCCGGCGGAGAACCGATGAACGCGGTAACCTTTCAAATGGCCGGCGACTTTCGCTATAGCCAAGTGGATCCTCCGGAGTTGCAAGATCCGCAAGATGTTTTAGTGCAAGTGAC
>JAMCTO010000184.1 GCA_023381095.1 Bacillota bacterium | reverse complement strand
AGGTTCTAGGATGTTGGAATTTGATCAATCGGCGGAAAACTTTGCGGTCATAAAAGTGGTTGGGGTAGGGGGCGGTGGCACGAATGCGGTCAATCGCATGATTCACGCCGGCCTCAAAGGAGTAGAGTTTATTGCCATTAATACCGATGCCCAGGCCCTGGCATTGTCAATGGCGCCCACTAGGCTGCAGGTTGGAACCAAACTTACTAAGGGTCTCGGTGCCGGCGCTAATCCCGATATTGGACAAAAGGCTGCTGAGGAGAGTCGGGAGTTGATTGCCGATTCACTCAAAGGGGCAGATATGGTGTTTATCACTGCCGGCCTGGGTGGCGGCACGGGTACCGGCGCAGCTCCGGTGGTGGCTGAAGTGGCCAAGGAGGTGGGGGCACTGGCAGTCGGCGTGGTGACCAAACCTTTTACTTTTGAAGGACGCCGCCGTCAAAGTATTGCGGAAAAAGGCGCCGCCAATCTCAAAGCCAAGGTGGATACATTGATTACCATTCCCAATGATCGGCTGTTGCAGGTAGTGGAAAAGCGTACGGCCATTGTAGAAGCGTTTCGCATTGCAGACGATGTGTTGCGCCAGGGTGTTCAAGGTATTTCTGACTTGATAGCGGTACCTGGACTAATCAATTTGGATTTTGCCGACGTCAAGACCATTATGTCGGAAATGGGGTCGGCATTGATGGGTGTTGGAATCAGCCAGGGCGAGAACAGGGCTGCGGCGGCAGCCAAAGCAGCTATTTCCAGCCCGCTTTTGGAAACCAGCATCGATGGCGCTCGAGGAGGTTTGTTGAATATTACCGGCGGGAATGACTTGGCCTTGTTTGAAGTCAATGAGGCGGCAGAAATTGTGATTCAAGCAGCCGACCCTGAGGCCAATATAATATTTGGTGCCGTGATCGATGAGTCGCTCAAAGATGAGGTCCGCGTCACCGTGATAGCCACCGGCTTCTCGGGGGAACGCAGTACACGCAGGCCCGAGGTGGAACCTGGTCGCGAAGAACTGGAGATAAAGCCGTTTGCCAATGACGATTTGGATATCCCGGCATTCCTAAGACGTCGAACGTAAGCCTATGACGTAGGATACAAAAATCCGCCCCCTTCGGAGCGGATTTTTTGTCGTCAATTTGGGGGACTGACTCTTCTTTCTGTGACAGGTTTTTTTAAGTTAGGTAACTAGAATATGGTTCAGAGACATACCAGGCATGGCGCACTGCATAGGGTGTAATAGGAGACAAGGGGGGATTGTCTTGGTCAACGGAATTCTGACACTAGCCATGAGTGTGGAAATGGACGGTGCTTTGCTGTGGCTCACCTCCCGATTCGTAGGGATTCGGCTATCTCGCTTCCGCATTGCTGTCGGCGCGGCAGTAGGCACGCTTCCTACTCTATGGGTATTGCTGACACAAAATCTTTATTCCGTTCCCTGGGGAATTGCCCTCATTTGGCCAACTGTCATGCTAGCGGTTTCGTTTGCCCCGCTGCCCCGCCGCTATTGGTTTACCAGTTATGCTGCGCTGCTGTGTGGTACGGTGCTGGCAGCCGGCATTGGACTTTTTATGGTTACTTGGGCAACCCATTTGTTTCCAGACGTTTCGGTTATCGTCTGGCTTTTGGTAGTGTTGCCGATGGCGGTTCTGGGGATTGCCTGGTGGCTTCCTGTGTGGCGGCGTACACCGTCCGAAGTGACAGGAGAAGTTCGTCTGGTGTTGGAAGACAAAAGTCTATCCGTACGTGTGTTGTGGGATTCCGGCAATCAACTGCGTGATCCGGTGTTGCGGCGGCCCGTTGTGGTACTAGACACCAACTCTGTCATTGAATGGCTGCCGAAAGACATTCTGGGGTGGGTGGTAGACACTGTTGGCGGTCAGCTAACAACGCCTCCGCCAGCGTGGCGCGACAGGCTAGGGGTAATTTCGTTTCATTCGCTAGGAGGCAATGGTCGATTGCCGATAGTGGCTGTGGATTATGCCGAAGGATATCTAAATGGCCGTTGGCATCGCTTAGTGCCGGTTTTTGCCGGCTTTAGCGCTAATCCTGTGGCTGGTGATGGGGCTTATCAGGCGCTGTGCAATCCGTCCGCGGTCGCTGCGATGAATCAGGAATCTATGAAAGAGGGAGTGGGAGCATGATTCAACAAATTCGCCGGAACTTTTCTGGGTTATGGGCATCGCGTGTTGCCGTCGCCGTCCGTCGCTGGTTGGGTCTAATCTCCGCCACAGACGATGTCCATTACATTGGTTCGAGCGAAGCGTTGCCACCGCCACTAAGTTTTGATGAGGAAGCTAATTTGTTGATGTCTTTAAGTCAGGGAGACATCGCCGTACGTTCGGTATTAATTGAACGTAATCTAAGATTAGTGGTGTATATTGCCCGAAAGTTTGAAAACACCGGGGTAGGCATCGAGGATTTGGTCTCTATTGGCACCATTGGCCTCATCAAGGCAGTTAATACCTTCAACGTGGAGAAACGAATTAAACTGGCCACTTATGCATCCAAATGCATCGAAAATGAGATTTTAATGTATCTGCGGCGCAATTCGCGATTGCGCTCTGAAGTGTCGTTTGATGAGCCATTAAATGTTGATTGGGACGGTAACGAACTGCTGTTGTCGGATGTGTTAGGAACGGAGGGCGACATTATTTACAAACGGTTGGAGGAAGAAGTGGATCGCTCGTTGTTGCGCCACGCATTGGACAAACTAAATGGGCGTGAGCGCCGCATTATGGAGCTGCGGTTTGGTCTTAGCGATGGTAACGAGCGAACTCAAAAAGAGGTGGCAGACTCCTTGGGAATTTCGCAATCGTACATTTCGCGATTGGAAAAACGTATCCTAAAACGGCTGCAAAAAGAATTTCGCCGTATGGACTAATATCCACCAAAACTGTCGGTGTGCATTATCGTAGAAAATCTGCACTTAGTAATCACTAGCCCGCACTGGGGGCTAGTGATTTTTTACCCGCCCACCAACCCGGAACCATTAAGGGTTCGCTTTATCCACATTATGGAAACCAAAACTGGCGATAATCCATCATGCGGCGGTTTGCTTTGGGAGCCTGGCCGGACCAAAACAGCGCATGCGCCATTTGACTGTTGATGCCAATTTTTGGGCCTGGTATAGCAAAGGCGGCATTTGGTGATACTTGAGTTGTGAGTCGGTCGACGGCTCCGGGGAGGGACATCATAGGATATGCCGCTCAACAAGGTAGAAATCCCTGGCGTCAACACTGCCAAACTGCCGGTGCTAACCAATGTCAAGATGAGAGAACTTTTCGCCGCAATGCAGGCAGGCGATATCGGGGCCCGTGACCAACTTATCAATGGCAATTTACGGCTGGTATTAAGCGTCATTCAACGTTTTCAAAACCGTGGGGAACATAGCGATGATTTGTTTCAAGTCGGTTGCATCGGGTTAATGAAAGCCATTGACAATTTTGATCTGGGACAAAACGTGAAGTTTTCCACGTATGCGGTGCCCATGATTATCGGTGAAATTCGGCGTTACTTGCGGGACAATAATCCGATTCGGGTCAGTCGATCGCTTAGGGATATAGCCTATAAGGCTCTGCAAGTGCGTGATGGATTGGTACACAAATTTTCCAAGGAACCGACCATCAGTGAAATAGCGCAAGAACTGTCGGTTCCTCGAGAAGAAGTCTTATATGCATTGGATGCGATTCAAGAGCCAATGTCATTGTTTGAACCGATTTATCATGATGGCGGAGATCCGATTTATGTTATGGACCAGATTAGCGATGAAAAAAATCATGATCGCAATTGGCTGGAAGGTATCGCTATCCGAGAGGCGATGCGGCGCTTAAACGACCGAGAACGGATGATCCTGACAATGCGGTTTTTTGATGGCAAAACTCAGATGGAGGTTGCCGAAGAAATTGGGATTAGTCAGGCACAGGTTTCACGTTTGGAAAAAGGCGCTTTGACCCACATGCGAAAGTACATGTGAATGGCCGTGGTTAAATCAACAAGGAGATTAAAGTGAGATGTGGTTTAAACACATATTGGCTGCTGTAGTATCTTTGGGATTGCTGTTGAATGTTGCTCCCAGGTCGGAAATTGGCGGCATAACCGCTCATGGTACCACTACGCGAATTGTGACGCCAAAGGTGATTCGGTTTCGAGTGATTGCCAATTCCGACAATCCCATTGATCAAGCTGTGAAATTGGATGTGCGCGATGCGGTTCTCCGTGTGTTGGAACCGCGGCTAGACCAGGTCACCACATTCGCTCAAGCGCAGACCGTCTTGAAAGAGATGGATCACCGAGTTCTTAAAGTGGCCAACCAGGTCTTAAAGTCGGAAAAAGCCTCTTATCAGGCGCGGGTTACCCTAGGAACCACAGCATTTCCGACTAAAGTGTATGGGAGCTGGGTGCTGCCTGCAGGACGTTACACGGCCTTGTTGGTGACTCTAGGCCGAGGTGATGGACATAATTGGTGGTGCGTGCTATTTCCCTCATTGTGTTTCATCGATATGGGAAACGCAGTTGCCGTTCCTTATCGTACCACCCTGGCAAACCCCGTTCCGCTGCCGCAGCGGACGGTGCCCGCGGTAACGGAACCGGTTACTGGGCACATTGCGGTGTCTTGGTCTCCGCCAAACTTCATTCGCCACTTGCTTCAGTGGCTTTAGAGTAATTTTGCGGCCTTAGAGTCGAGACGCAGTAGAGCTCAATCAAAAATCTCTTGGCTTGGGGACTCAAAGCTTTACTTGTCTACCATTCTAGGGTCTTATGCCTGAACATATGGTGAAAACGGGGGGATTTCTCATGGTGAAAACCTCCGAATTTCGGACAAAGGACGTCGTGAATGTCACCGACGGGCGACGACTGGGATTTATTGGCGACTTGGAGTTAGATTTAGAGCACGGTCGGGTTAAAGCGGTGGTAATTTTAGGAAACGGCCGCTTTATGGGGCTCTTGGGAAGAGAACGCGATACGGTAATCGATTGGACCCATATTCGGAAAATTGGTCATGATGTGATCTTAGTGGAAATCTCGGCCGATGAAGTTTTAGGCTAGATAAAACGCCCCAAATGGGGGCGTTTTATCTATCTTGTCACTCGGGTACTTGGTTCCCCATTGCTTGCGACTATTCCCGTTAAATTGCAAGCCATATGGCATAATGGAAGGAACACTCCAAACAGGGGGAATGGC
>JAMCTO010000183.1:408-2567 GCA_023381095.1 Bacillota bacterium | reverse complement strand
CGGAAAAATCCCCGATATCCATAATGATCCATTTCTTGGTAATTATCAATGGAATAGGAGTGCGTTTTCTGAAATTCATAAGCTTGCCGGAATAACTCCTGTTGAATTTCTTTCAACAATTCCGGAATTCTGACGCGTAATTGATCTTCGGCAATGCTCGTCTTGTCCCCGGTATCACGGCGCACCAGGGTAATCTGATTTCGAGCCAGATCTTTGGGACCAATCTCCATTCTCAATGGCACTCCGCGCATTTCCCAATCGTTATATTTATAACCGGGGGTAAATTCGTCGCGATCATCCAGTTTGACGCGGAGGCTTTCGCCCAGTTGGGCCGTGAGAGTACGGGCGTGTTCTAAAACTCTCTCGCGGTCCTCCCCCCGACCAATGGGCACTACAACCACTTGAATCGGAGCCAACCTAGGAGGCAAACGGAGTCCTTTGTCATCTCCGTGGACCATGATTAATGCCCCAATCATACGGGTGGAACTCCCCCAGGACGTGGTCCATCCATATTTCAGAACCCCGTCTTCATCAAGAAATTGAATACCAAAGGCCTGTGAAAAGTGTTGGCCTAAGAAATGAGAAGTTGCTGCCTGTAAGGCCCGTCCGTCTCCCATTAAGGCCTCTAGAGTGTAGGTCTCCACCGCCCCAGCGAACCGTTCACCGGCACTCTTCACTCCCTGGATTACCGGGATAGCTAAATAATCTTCGAGCACTTCGCGATAAATTTCCAATTGCTGCCTTGTTTCACGTAAAGCTTCCTCGGCCGTACGGTGAACTGTATGTCCTTCCTGCCAAAGAAATTCAGTCGTTCTCAAAAATGGCCGTGTAGCCTTTTCCCAGCGCAACACGTTGGCCCATTGATTAATGAGAAGGGGAAGATCGCGGTAAGAATGGATCCATTGAGAGTACATGGCACCGATAATCGTCTCGGATGTGGGGCGCACAGCCAATCTTTCGGGCAACACCTCGTTGCCTCCCATAGTGACCCATGCCACTTCGGCGGAAAAACCCTCAATGTGTTCTGCCTCCTTAGCCAACAGGTGTTCGGGAATGAGCAGGGGAAAATAGGCATTTTGGTGACCCGTTTCTTTAAACCGCCGATCCATCGCCTCCTGAATAAATTCCCAGATCCGGTAACTATAGGGCTTCATAACCATGAAGCCCTTCATTGGAGCATAATCGACCATGTCTGTCTTACGGATCACATCGACATACCATTGAGAGAAATCACCGGATTTCGGCGTGATTTCCTTGAGACTTTTTTCCACCCGTACGGACCTCCTCGGCAGCATCCAAGATTTCTTTCCATAACTCCTCAACCATGTCCTCTTGATTAACGCGGCGAACGATCTCTCCATGTCGAAAAATCAAACCCATGTTGCACTTTCACTCCATGTCGAAAAATCAAACCCATGTTTTTCCCGCCGGCCAATCCCACATCTGCTTCTCGGGATTCACCGGGGCCGTTAACGGCACACCCCATTACCGCCACGGTAATCGGTTCGGCAATACCGGCCAGTCGTTTTTCCAATTCGTCGGTTACGGGCCACATGTCAAATTGCAACCGTCCGCAAGTCGGGCAGGCTACAAGATTTGCTCCACGGCTACGTAGCTTAAGACTTTTGAGGATTTCCCACGCTACCCGTATTTCCTCTTCACCGGGTGCAGTCAAAGACACGCGAATCGTATCGCCGATGCCTTCCGAGAGCAGTGTGCCGATGCCAATGGCGGATTTTATGGTGCCTTGGAACAATGTACCGGCTTCCGTGACCCCAAGGTGCAAGGGATAATCATACGTTTCAGCCATGAGACGGTAGGCGGCCACAGTCGTCGGAACATCCGACGCTTTAAGGGACACCACAATATTGTCATAGTCGAGGTCATTAAGTATCTGAATGTGACTCGCCGCTGACTTCACCAAGGTTTCGGCATGACGGCCATAATCGTGAAGCAGCTGTTTTTCAATGGACCCCGAGTTGACTCCGATGCGGATGGGGATCTCCCGCTCCTTGGCTGCCTTGACCACTTCTTCCACCCGGTCACGGGCACCAATATTGCCGGGATTCAACCGTAATTTGTCGACACCGGCGCGAATCACTTCCAGGGCCAGACGATAGTCAAAGTGAATATCCGCGACCACAGGCATAGGGGAATGC
>JAMCTO010000183.1:0-398 GCA_023381095.1 Bacillota bacterium | reverse complement strand
TCACGGTTTCTGCCCCGGCCTCGGCTGCCTCCCGGTCGGGTACCGCCACTCGCACCATTTCGCAACCCACATCAGCGTAACGATCAATTTCGTCGAGCGTTGCCTTCACATTCCTGGTGTCGGTTTTTGTCATGCCTTGCACAACAACGGGAGCCCCGCCCCCAATTATTAAATCTCTGACGCGAACACTTTTGCTCATACGGCCCCGGGCTACGCCGGACGCACCTCCTTTATTGAACGTTGACCACTGAATTTATCTTAACATGACGCTGTGGTCTTCACGCATGGAATAAATGCGCGACATCATGGAACGTCACCACCAGAACCAGTGCCATCAAAATCACGAATCCCACGAAATGAATCATATTTTCCCGGTCGGGATCCATAGCCCGACGGCG
>JAMCTO010000182.1:13900-19558 GCA_023381095.1 Bacillota bacterium | reverse complement strand
CACGGGGGAAAGCTCACGTTGACAACTTGAGCGATAATGTCGTTGTTGACAGTGCCTTGACCTCGAACCAAAACGCGATACCCCGTTTTCAGGTAGCCGTATCCTTTGGACCCGGTGGCCGAGGGCTTTCCCAATGTCACGTATTGGGTGTCTTGCGTCAATACCACGTGGCGTGTCAATTGGGTCAAATCCCCATGGGAGTCTTCCAGGGTGACGGTTATAGCGTTAGGGGCCAATTGGGTGATTTCTCCCCGTAGAGCTACTTGTAGGGCAGGCACCCCCGTTACCGCCCGGGTCAATGCTGTAGGAACGTTCCGGTAAGCGTAGTGGACGACCACCAGGGCGGCCAGCACGGCCATCAACCACGCGGCAGTTCGACGAGACATGGACAATCGTTTTCTCATGTACAATCCCCCCTGTTACCTCATATTCGGGAAGGTTAGAGTTTAGTCCCAAAACTCTATGAGATTTGCTACCGTAGGCGCATACTCTGGCTCGCAAATTTTTAATGTTCGGGCTATGGCGCATTATGGTACCATGGCCGCAGTACCTGTGATATTTTTGGTCGTACCATGGCGAAAACAGCAAGAATTTGCAAGTCATAAGATAATGATGCGTGAGACAGCCGCGTTCACATGACCTGGATCCTTATTAAAAATTTTGCAATACTCGATGAGGGGAAAAGATGTCCCAATATAAACCACAATGGTTTTTTATTACGTCTTTGTTTTTGATTGGCCCTGCGTTTATATGGGGATATATCGTCCATCAGGGGCTATCTGGCGATGTCTTTTGGCAATGGGCAGCGGGTCAATATATGTGGGCACATCACCTGATTATTCGTCGGGATCCGTTTTCTTACAGCCTTTACGGGCACCGATGGGTTACCGAGGAATGGGGATTTGAAGTTCTTCTGGCTGGTTTGGTGTCTTCAATTGGCCCAGTGACCTACTGGCTGATATCGGCAGGAGCGGCAACCTTAGCCTTGATCTTTGTGGCGGGCCGCCTCCGATTGGCTCGTGTCTCGTGGTCAAAGATCGCGCTGGTCCTGGTTCTGGTCGGGGCTTCTTTAGCTCCCTTGACTAAGGTACGGCCGCAAACCCTCAGTTATGCCTTATTTGCCGCCGAGTTATGGATCCTTGACGGTACCAGAACTCATCCGCGCAGGATTTGGGTCATGCCGGTATTTCTCATGGTTTGGACAAACCTCCACGGCAGTTTCTTGTTGGGGTATTTAGTGTATTTTTTGTATGGGTTATGGATTTTTGTGCCGGTGAATCGGGGAAGATTTGTTACCCCCCAGTCACTGATGACGCGAGCCCAATTTCTTTGGTCTTTTTTGGTATCGTTAATCGCATCCTTGATCAATCCTCATGGGATGGAAATATGGTCTTATGCCGCCCATGTCTCGTTTTCGTCGCAAATTGCCGCGATGATTGAAGAATGGCAGTCGCCAAACTTTCACATTCATTTCATGATGTTGACGATAGTAGGGCCGTTGGTGCTCATCTTGCTCGCGGCGGAATTTAGTGCCCAAAAATCTTTAGACTGGCCCGAATTTGTGTTAACTGGCGGTCTCTTGGTGGCGGTCTTGCAATCACAGAGGTTTTTGCCTTATTATGCCATTGAGTGGCCAATGTTAGCGGCTGCTCTTACTCCTGATTTCGAGTTTCGGCGGGTGAAGTCTTTTTTGGCGATCCCAGTGGTTCTGGCGCTGGTGGTGTATATGATTGCCAGCAAGCCTATAGTAAGACCTGGACAAATTGGTACGGGAGTGCCGGTTCGGGCTGTTGATTATCTGGCTAACCATCACGGGCGGGTTTTTGCCATGTATCACTGGGGAGGCTATTTAATTTCCCGAGGATTTAAAGTCTTTGTGGATGGCCGCACCGACTTTTATTTGCATAGCCCTATCTTGCCAGATTACATGGCTGTAAAGGATCTCACTCAAAACCCCAACCGAATTTGGCAACAGTATCATGTGGAGTATGTTCTGTGGGAACCTAAAACAGCCGTGGCAACATTTCTCAGTCAAGATACGTCAGAGTGGCAGGAAGTATTTGCGAGTAAAGATGCGGTGATTTACCAGCATCGTGGAATATGGGGGTTAACCCCAACAATAGAGGCTCGGACTACGGGTGAGTCAACATGAGCCAAATGCCGCTGGTGGACGCCATTAAAGCACACTTGTCCGAAAAAAAACAGCAGTGGCACACGCCTGGGCATGGACCCAACTTGCCATTGGATGGCTCGTGGCTAAATTGGGCATACGACCTCACTGAAGTGGGAGCATTAAGCCCAACTAATGATCGCACAGACCCTATTTCGCAATCAATGCGACGGATGGCGGAAATTTTTGGGGTTAAGCGATCATGGTATTCGGTTCAGGGCGCTTCTCTACCTGTGACCGCTGCAATTTTGGCAGCCACTTCTAGGCGTGGGACGTCCGTGGTTATTGAACGAACCTGTCATCGCTCGGCACTATCAGCATTAATAATTGGAGGATTGGAACCGCATTGGATTTATCCTGCTCAGCCATTTCACGGAGCTTCACCGAATCAGATTATCGAGGCTTTGACCCCAAACACTGCAGCGTTAATATTAACCCGGCCGACCTATGACGGAGTGGCCTCCGATATTGGGTCAGTTGTCGAAGCGGCTCATAGGCTTTCGGTGCCGGTGGTGGTCGACGAAGCTCATGGCACCCATTGGTATGGCCGACAGGGGTACCCCACCTCGGCTCTCGAATTGGGGGCCGATTTAGTGGCCCATGGTGCACATAAAACGGAACCCGTATTAACTCAGGCGGGTCTTTTACATGCACAGGGCGATTTGATTGCGATGGGGGACGTAGATTTGTGGTGGGACTTATTATCTACCTCAAGCCCGTCCTATTTATTGATGAGTTCACTTGATGCCTACCAGGCGTTGCGTCGTGACCAGGGATGGACGTCGCGGTGGGAAATGATGGCGCTTCAGACCCGTGAATTATGGCACCGATTTTCTGAGATTAACATATTACAAGCCCAGATAGAAAAAAGAGCCGACGGCACCCAGGCGGATCCAGCAAAGATGACATTGATTGGTAATGGGTCCCAAATACGGGAAGCGGTCGAACGGTGGGGATGGGCGGAGAAGACGGAGCCAGGGGCTGTGACATTGATTTTCTCACCGACAGGGAAGCTATCCGTGGTACACTCAATGTTAAGCACTCTAAAATATCTGGCGGTAACGTCAGCGCCAAAACATCTCGTAATGCCGAAGCCCATAGTGCAGTTAACTCCACGGGAAGCCTTTATGCACAACCCTCCCGTGTCGGTCGACTTGAAAAACGCCGTAGGGAATATTGCTCACCGCGCGTTGGTTCCTTATCCCCCGGGAATTCCTTTGGTGCAACCGGGAGAAGAAATTACCGAGGACGTGGTAAATTGGGTCGAAGCATGGCAAACACTTCACGCGGGGTTCATTGAAGGTTTAGATGCAGCAGATGGGGGCCGGGGAGGATGGGTATGGGTCGTCAAGTAACACGGCAAGGCCTCTTGATCTCGTTCGAGGGAGTAGAAAAGGTCGGCAAATCGACGCAAATCTTATTATTGAGCCAATGGCTTCATCAACAGAACATCGAAACCGTGGTATTGCGTGAGCCGGGCGGGACCGTGTTGGGAGAAACTCTGCGCCAAGTGATTTTGCACGACGTGGCTATTATGAGTCCTTGGGCCGAGCTTTTGGTATTTGCGGCTGCGCGAGCGGAACTGACGGAAACCGTGATTCGTCCTCAATTGGCGGATGGTTCAGTGGTCATTGTGGACCGCTTCATCGATTCCAGTGTCGCGTATCAAGGCTATGGCGGGGAATTGCCCCTTGAGGACGTCAAAACGATCAATCGGTTAGCAACACGGGGATTGGAACCGGATCTAACATTTTGGTTGCAGGGCCCAGGATTCGATACCGAGGTCCAGCCGGATCAAATCGAGTCGCGCGATGCATCCTATTTTCGCCGTGTATCGGAGGGTTATCGAGAGCTTGCTCAGTGCAATCCTACCAGGTGGCGTATTGTCGATGCCACGCAACCGATGGAAGACGTCTTTGAAACCATCTGTCAACATCTAGAGCCCTGGATAAACACTCTTCGAGGAGGTTAACAGCGTGAAACTAGTTATTGCCATATTACAGGACAAGGATGCCAGCCAAGCAGTCAGCGAGTTGAATCGCCGCGGCTTTAGGGCCACAAAACTTGCGAGCACCGGAGGATTTCTACGCGAAGGCAACACCACAATTCTCGCTGGTGTGCAAGAGCAAGATGTGGAACAGGTGGTCACGGTATTGCGGCGTACCTGTTCGGTGCGCCACGAAACGCTGACTCCCCAAAGCCCTAGCCATAGCGGTGAACCTTATGTGCCCTTTCCGGTGGAGGTGACCGTAGGCGGCGCGACCGTATTTGTCGTCGACGTGGATCGGTATGAAAAATTTTAACCGTCAAGACCTGAGTCGACTAAGTTCCTGGCCGCAGATAGCTGGCCCTTTTGCCGCAGGATTATTTCCGCAAAGTGCCTTGGTGATTTCCAATACCCCTGGGGTAGAACCTGGGGTGTCTTTGTGCCGATCTCTGTTATGTGAAGAGCGTGAGGCGAGCTCAGCGTGCAGATGCCGTTCTTGTCACACTGATTTTGCTGGCCACCCCGATATTCACCTCTTGATCCCTAGTCCTCACACCATTAAGGTGGCCGATGTTCGGATCGCCGTGCAATCGTTGCTCTATCGTCCTTTGTGGTCCCCGGTGCGAATTATTTGGATCCAGGCAGCAGAAACCTTGACGCCCGAATCGGCTAACCTATTGCTCAAAGCGGTAGAAGAACCCGCCCCTTATGTACATTTTGTGTTGACAACCAATAATCCGGATCAGGTGTTGCCCACCATTCGTAGTCGGTGCCAGCGTTTTGTGATAGCCGATCCCGACAGCCAGCCTATAGACTCATTGCCTCCAGACTGGATGATGGCCCGCCCCCTATTACCAGATCATGTGGTACAAGCAGCTCGGTTTGCCCGTATGCAATTTCGCCAATCCTATCAGCGCCATTGGTTAGGAATTTGGGAGGAGTTGTGGCAAGCTTATGATGCCTTGGCGGCAAACGCGAATCAGGATATTGTGCGAGAGCACCTGAGGCAGTTGTGGGCACGGCGCTAGAAGAGACGGGTTGGCGGGTCTACGTTATTCGCTGCGGAGATGATACCTTCTATACCGGGATTACTACCGACGTGGAGCGGCGATTGCGACAACACCGAGAGGGAACCGGTGCCAAGTATACCAGGGGACGATGTCCCCTGCAATTGTGGTGGGCTTCATCGCCCATGAATCATCGTCAGGCGTTACTCCTGGAGCGACGTATGAAGCAATGGAGTCATGCAGAAAAGGAGGCGCTGCAAAATGGATCAGGATAGTGTTCGGTGGGTGGATCCTGGCGTGCTCTACGTAGTGGGAACGCCCATTGGTAATCTTCATGACTGGTCACCCCGTGCAATACGGGTTCTCCGGGAAGTTGACCTCATCCTTTGCGAAGACACTCGGGTTACGGGGCTACTTTGTCACCAGTTTCAAATTGACACTCCCTTGTTATCATTTCATGAACACAATACACAAAGCCGTATTCCTCAGATTTC
>JAMCTO010000182.1:0-13834 GCA_023381095.1 Bacillota bacterium | reverse complement strand
ATCCAGGGCAGGAGCTTGTGGATCATCTGTGGGAAACAGGAGGAAAGGTCAGCGTGATTCCTGGTCCGACCGCAGCCCTCACCGCGTTTGTGGCATCAGGATTTCCTGCACCTTTTACTTTTTGGGGCTTTCTACCACGATCGGGAAAAGAACGGCGTGCGGCTTTGATCGCCGTGGCGGAAAGTACTCACACGGGGATTATTTATGAAGCACCTCACCATTTTAAGAAGACATTGGCAGATCTAGTCGCTACAGACAACGGCGCTCGTACGGTGATGCTCGGACGCGAGATGACCAAGCAATACGAGGAGTTTTGGCGGGGTTCTCTATCGCAATTAGCTGAAGTCGATCGGGAATGGCGGGGAGAAATTGTGTTGGTAATCGGGCCCAAGGCACCCGAGCCGATATTTGTGCCGGAGTGGGGTGATTTGCGGTTGCGTGTCCTAGAATTGGTAGCGCAAGGCATGCCACAAAAAGAGGCGATACGTCGCATCGCCTCAGAATTTTCCCTGTCTAAACGAGAACTCTATCACTTTGTCGTTAGCCACGAGCATTAAACGGCTTCGATGTTCAAGTTGACGACACAGTCGTGGCAAACATTTTTTCCGCGATATACTTCGATGTTCTCCGCGTTGCCACAAAAAATGCAAGCGGGCTCATACTTGCGTAGGATGATTTTTTCGCCGTCTACGTATATTTCCAAAGAATCCTTGTCGCTGATGTTCAGTGTGCGTCGGAGTTCGATAGGCAATACCACGCGACCTAGCTCGTCCACCCGACGGACAATACCGGTTGACTTCATTCTGTTCACCTCACTTCTTCGACATTTGGCTACCAGGACTATACCAGAAATTCCAATTTATAGTCAATCCCTTGTTGGTATTTGTCGACTTAAGGCGAAATTTATTAGGAACCTGATACCCTCGGCAATTTTGCAGCAACGTTAAATCATTCAAACAGAGCTCAGTCGCTCGAGAAGGCGGGCCGATGGTCCCAAACCCACCCGCGCGAAGGGGGATTAAGCGCTGGTATATACTTCGGAGGCGGTGATGCTGCGGGCATCCTCTTTCAGACTGATGGATTGCGCAGGCCTGCAATCTGTAATTTTGTATAGGTGGGGCTAACAATCCTGCGGCCTGATGTCCAGTTTATTTTGGGATCGGATGAGTAGTCGCCACAGACTGAGGGGGCTTGACCCATTGTGCACCCCATTGACGAAGTACATCAATGACATCGGACAGGGTAGCGCCAGCATCCGTTAATGCATATTCTACCCGTAAAGGAACCTCGGGGTATACCGTACGGGTTAAGATGCCATCCTGTTCTAATTCTCGCAATCGCAGTGAAAGCGTCTTGGGGCTCACGCCACCCAAAGATTTGCGCAATTCGCCAAAACGCTTGGGGCCCGTCATTAAGTCCCTTAAAATCAACAAGGTCCACTTGCCGCCAATGACCCTAAGCGCGGTTTCGACGGGGCAGATTTCATCGCCCATGATTTCACCCTCTTTGTAATCAACCAAAGCTCTATGGATTACTGTTACTTCATTATACCTGTTGTATGTAATCCAAGGTTGGCATTTTTGTTTTATAGCGGCACGTCGGCGCGAATTTCTGAATACCCCAAGCAGCGACTGCGGTTCGGCCATGAGCCGGCACGCAATAGATACATGCCGTGTGCGCGGATTCAGACGCTTTTAGGTTGAATCTGCCTAAGGAGTTTGATGAACCAGCAGAGGCCCTTAATGGTCCCATGAGACCACTGGATCGGTTCAACGTCGCAGTTCCTTTTTTATGCGTCCATCGGCGGCGTGCGTTTCGTCCGAAAATCCTCACCCCTCCGACGCGTTTTCTTGCGGCATCATTGAGAAAAACAGGGTAATTAAACAGAACGTGAGGCAGTCCCAGGTTTCAAATCATATAGCATCTTATATTGAAACGACAGAACTATACGAGAATACACGGTAATCCTACGTATCTTAATTCAACAGAAAAGGGGGAATTAAGGGAAAACTCTTGATCATATATGAAATCGAAGACAATATGATGTGTAATATTTCCCGTGCGGACAAATCGGGAACCCAATTTCCGGAAACGTGTTTGTTGTCCATATTAACCAAGCAAGCGATTGAAAAATGCAATTTTGGGTTTATGCCACTCCGCGGGGAAAATATAAAAGAAGAGGTGACTATGTTGAAACGGGGTCGCAAATTGTTGGAAATTTATCGAGCCTTAATGCTGAATCCGAAGGTTGTGTTGTTGGATGAACCGTTGTCAGGACTTACCGCCCAGGAGTCCCAAGTGGTACTGGAACTGGTGCGGTCAATGCGGACTGCGCAGCTGCGCAGCGGACGGTTTTGTTGGTCGAACATCATTTGCCCAGCGTTTTGTCGGTCGCGGACAGGGTCGTGGTATTGGCAGAAGGGCAGGTGGTAGCCAATGGTCGTCCTGAGGTGATTCAACGCGATGGCGGGTATATCTTGGTGAAGAGGACCTCGGAATCGAAACTCGGGGTTTGCTATAGCGTTCCAGGACAATCGCAGGAGGGATGACCAGCGTGTTGGAATTAGTGGAGACGACTACCAGGCGAGGGCGGGTACAAGTCTTAAATGGGTGTTCGCTGACCGTAGCAAAGGGCGAAGTCGTTGCGCTTTTGGGCCCTAATGGCGCCGGGAAATCGACGTTGTTGGGAACGGTGATGGGGCTTTATCCATCCCCCACCGGTCAAGTTATCGTCCAAGGACAGGAGATCACACGGGTTCCAACCCACCGTAGGATTCATTATGGGTTAGCGCTAGTACCTGAACGACGCCAGATATTTGCGCATTTGACGGTGGAAGACAATTTGCAATTGGGAGCCTTTCATCGGCGTCGGCACGGAGTGGGGATCTCACGCGATGTGGCAGAGGGTATGGACCTTTTTCCCGGGTTGCTAAAACACCGACATCGCCAGGCTGGATGGCTATCCGGGGGAGAACAGCAAATGGTGGCCATTGGCAGAGCGCTGATGGCGAGACTGGAAATCTTGTTGCTTGATGAACCCACCTTGGGCTTAGCACCCGTTATAGTCAAAGAGGTGTTTGAGGCGTTAGCCCGACTCAAAGATTCTGGCCTAACCATATTGATTGTGGAACAAAACGTCTCCCAAGCGCTGGCACTGGCCTCACGGGCCTACATCATGGTTCATGGCCAAATGGTGTTTAAGGGCTCGTCGGCCGAGGCTCATCACGCACTAGCCGAAGGATACTTGGCCATGGGGTAGATTTTTTGATTAGTATGGAAATATGTAATCCTCGCCGTTGCATATCTTATCGTATATGATGTAATATTTTATTTAACACCAGGGATTATTATCCTAGCCACTATCACCAGACGGTATCATCAGGATTTCTTGAGACAGTCAGCGTCGTATTGTTGAGAGGAGAATCTTAATACAATTCTCCGTTTTCTTTGTTGGGATGAAAATCTTGTGGTTAAAGGAGTATATGCCCTGTGTCAAAGACCGAAGAAGTTTATCAAGAATTGCGGCGCCGTATTTTATCCGGAGAGTTGGTCGCAGGTTATCGCTTGGTTATTGATGCCTTGGCCCGTGAATTCGGCGTCAGCCCGATTCCGGTGCGGGAAGCGATTCGGCGTCTAGAAGCGGAAGATTTAGTGGATTTCCAACCCAACGTCGGTGCTCAAGTCAGCCGCATCGATGAAAAGACCTACGAAGAAGTCTTGACAGTGGAGGCGCGATTGGAGGGCTGGGCGACAGCGCTCGCGGCGCCGTATCTAACCCCCGACGACTATCAAATATTGCGTATGGTGGCACAGCACATGGACCAAGCCCTGGATCACGCGGATTTGCGGACATATGGAGAATTGAACCGACAATTTCATCAGACGATCCGTCAACGGTGCCCCAACCGTTATCTGGTGGAACAGATTGCGACGTGTGCGGCAAAACTGGACCGGGTTCGTTCCAATATGTTTACTCTGGTTCCCGAGCGCGCTCGCGCCTCATTACAAGAACATTACCAAATTTTGCAGTCGTTGCTGGAAAAAGCTCCCAAAGAAGTACTCGAGCATCTTGTTGAGGATCATCAGCTACAGACCTTGGAATCCTATCGTGCGCATCGCCGGCAGCGCCGATTGACGGCTGTGACCAGGGAATAGGATGAAGCATTACACATGCCAAGAGGAGTGACAGAGATGAAGTCCATCCAGGAACGTTTGCGTGGTTCCATTACACCAGTGGTTACGCCGTTTACCGATGCCAATAAAGTAGACCATGACACCCTTAAGAATCTCATAAATTGGCAAATTCAAGAAGGCAGTCATGGCATTTCGGTGACCGGTACGACTGGGGAGCCGAGCTCTTTGACCTTGGACGAGCGCGAAGCCATCTTTCGTACCACAGTGGCCACAGCCGCCGGACGGGTACCGGTACTGTTAGGAAGCGGCAGCACGAATTTGGACGAAACCCTGCGCCTGACTCATAGCGCTGAGATGGCGGGCGCCGATGCGGTATTGGTCATTGTGCCGTATTACAATCGTCCTTCGCAAGAAGGACTATACCAATATTTTACTACTGTGGCGCGGTCTACCAGTTTGCCTGTCGTGATTTACAACATCCCTGGGCGCACGGCCACCAATATCGAACCAGCCACGGTGAAACGGATTTGCCAAGTGGCAGACAACGTCATTGGGATTAAAGAATCCAACCGTGATTTCGAACAAGTGACCAAAGTGTTACACCTCATGGGCCGGGGCTTTCTGGTCTATTCCGGCATTGAAGCGTTGTGCTATCCCATGCTGACATTAGGAGGGGCTGGCCACATTAGCGCCACCGCCAATATTCTACCGCGTCAGGTGGCTGATGTGTACAATCTGGTCGTTCAAGGCGAGTGGGAAAAGGCGCGGGAGCTCCACTATTATCTTTACTCCTTGAATGACGCCTTGTTCTGGGAAACTAATCCGGGTCCTCTCAAGGCGGCTTTGGGCATGATGGGCAAAATTCGTCCGCATCTTCGATTGCCTTTGGCTCCGATTTCTCAGGAGCATTATCAAGGACTAGAAAAAGTTTTACGGCAATATGGCGTATTGCCGGAAGAAGGAGGAAGCGATTAATGCGGTTAGCACGATTTTTTGCCGAGGGACGCATTCAGTCTGCTCAGGTCATCGACAATGAACTGGTAACTCCTGACCATAGGCGCCTTAAATGGGATCAGGTTCATTGGCTGGCCCCGGTAGAACCGCGCAACATTATTGGTCTAGCCTTGAATTACGGCGGTCACGCGGCGGAATTGGGATTGGAAGAACCCCCTGAGCCAGCACTGTTTTTTAAACCAACGTCATCGGTGACCGGGCATCAGTCTCCGGTTCAATATCCCGCCGGGGCCACCCATTGTCATTACGAAACTGAGGTTGCCGTGGTTATCGGCCGGGAGTGCCGGAGAGTGTCGCCGGAACAGGCCCTCGAATTTGTTCTGGGGTATACCATAGTCAATGATTTCACCTGCCGCGATTTTATCCGCAATACGTTTCGTCCTCCGGTAAGAGCCAAGGGATTTGATACATTTTGCCCTTTAGGTCCTGTCCTGGTAACCGCAGATGAGGTCGGAGATCCCGGTCACTTGACCATTGCCACCCGGGTCAATGGTGTCGTTCGGCAACAAGGCAACACTGAGCACCTCATTCACTCCATTCCCGACATCATTGCCTATCTTTCGGCGTTTATGACCTTGGCCCCTGGTGACGTTATCCTCACCGGCACTCCCGACGGCATTTCGCCCGTGGTGCCCGGGGACCTCATGGAGTGCACTGTAGAAAAACTGGGTGTATTAACTAACCTGGTTGTTAAGGAGGAGTCTGATTCATGACCCGGAACGATACCCTTGCATTGGTGCCCGATAAAATTCGTCATTTTATCAATGGAGAATTTGTGGACGGCAGCGATGCCTGGTTTGATGACCGAGATCCTGCCACCAATCAACCGCTGACTCAGGTCGCCTCAGGTGACGCCGCGGCGGTGGATAAGGCGGTGCGTGCTGCGCGGGAGGCATTTTTGGCGGTGTGGCGCGATATGCCCGGCCGGGAACGTGCACGATACTTAAATCGCATTGCCGATGGCATGATCCGGGATCGGGAAGCTTTGGCCTCGCTGGAAACATTGGATACCGGCATCCCCATCCGACAAACCTTGGGTCAAATCGAACGAGCAGCAGAAAATTTTCGGTTCTTTGCCGAAATGGCGACGCGCATGACCGGAGAAGCCTTCCCGAACCCACCCCACTTTCAAAACTATGCCTTTCGCCAGCCCATAGGGGTGGCGGGATTGATTACTCCCTGGAACACGCCCTTAATGCTGGAGACCTGGAAAATTGCCCCTTGTTTGGCATCTGGTGATACGGCGGTGCTGAAGCCCGCCGAGTGGTCGCCGATTACCGCAGAACGTTTGACCCGCATTATCCAGGAAGCCGATTTGCCGCCTGGGGTGTTTAATGTGGTCCACGGACTCGGCGAGTCGGCGGGGGCAGCGTTGGTTTCCCATCCCGATGTTCCGCTGATTTCGTTCACCGGCGAAACCACAACGGGTCAAGAAATTATGCGCAACGGCGCCCAGTACTTAAAGCGATTTTCCATGGAATTGGGCGGAAAATCTCCTGTCATCGTGTTTGAGGATGCAGATTTTGATCGTGCGGTAGATGCGACTTTGTTTGGCATATTTACGCTAAATGGGGAACGCTGTACGGCGGGTTCCCGATTATTGGTTCAAGACAGCATCGCGGATCGTTTTGAAGCGACATTAGCGGAGCGAATCCGCCGAATTCGCGTGGGTGATCCATTTGATGAAACGACAGAATTGGGTCCTTTAATTCACGAGGAACATTGGCAACGAGTCAAAAGCTATATTGATTTGGCTGAATCTGAAGGTTTTCAAGTGACCGTGGGAGGGAATCGACCATCTGGATGGCCTCAGGGAAATTTCTTAGAGGCGACATTGTTAATGCAAGTCGGGCCCAATATGCGGGTAGCGCAGGAAGAAATCTTTGGCCCTGTTCTGACCGTGCTTCGGTTTCACGATGAAGCAGAGGCCATGGCCATGGCTAACCAAGTACGCTACGGACTGGCCGCCTACGTATGGACACGCGACGTGGCCCGGGCGAATCGGGTGTCGCAAACAGTAGAATCTGGCATGGTGTGGCTGAACTCACAAAATGTGCGGGATCTGCGGACACCGTTTGGCGGATCGAAGTGGAGTGGTATCGGGCGTGAAGGCGGGGTGCATAGTTTTGATTTTTACACCGAATGGAAAACCGTCCACGTAGCTTTGGGCACTCATCCCATTCCACGCGTGGGCGCCTCTTGATCCCACAGTACATCAAAACTTAAGGAGGACTTTTCATGGGAATTCGTACCGGACAGCAATATCTCAATGAACTAGACGGAGCTGCACGCGATTTATGGATTGATGGCGAGAAGGTAGAGGGAAAAATTACGGAACATCCGGCGTTTCGCAATATAGCTCAATCCGTGGCACATCTTTATGACATGCAGCATGATCCGCATTTGCAGCCGGACATGACGTACCGCTCGCCTTCGACCGGCAATCTAGTGGGACTTTCCTTTATGCAGCCGCACACCAAAGAAGATCTGGCCCGACGGCGAACCATGATGCAGCACTGGGCCCGTTATGCCCACGGAATGATGGGGCGCGCCCCCGATTACCTCAATAGCGAACTCATGGCGATTGCGGCCGCGGCGCCTTTTTTTAGCACGGAAAATTCGCGCTATAGCGATAATGTCCGCAAATATTACGAATATGTGCGTGAAAATGACCTGTGCTTGACACACACCTTGATTTTGCCCCAAGCTAACCGGGGAGTATCAGCGGCACAGCAGGCGGATCCATATCTGGCCGCCCGTGTCGTGGAAAAGACCTCGGAGGGGGTCATTATCCGCGGAGCTCGAATGTTAGCCACTTTGCCCTTAGCTGATGAAATTCTGGTTTTTCCTTCAACAGTGATACGCAATACCGAGGAAGATCGCCCGTACGCGTTTGCATTTGCATTGCCGCTGTCGACCCCGGGACTGCGGCTGATTTGCCGGGAAACCTTTGATTACGGCAAGTCCCACTTTGACCATCCCTTAGGATCCCGCTTTGAAGAAATGGACGCCGTGGTGGTGTTTCATGATGTACTAGTGCCCTGGGAACGGATCTTTGTGTTGGAAGATGGCGACCGATGCAACAAACTGTATGCGGAAACCGATGCCACACCGCATATGACCCACCAGGTGATCGCCAAAAATGTGGCTAAAGCTGAGTTTATCCTTGGCGTGACCAGTCTTATCGTAGACACGATTGGCATTGAGCAATTCCAACACGTGCAGGAAAAAGTGGCGGAAGTGGTGATTGCGCTGGAAACTATGAAGGCTTTTTTGGTAGCCAGTGAAGCCAACGCCAAGTTAAATCAATGGGGGATCATGACTCCTGACTGGACCCCCTTGAACGTTGCCCGCAATACATTCCCTAAAGTATACCCGCGTTTGGTGGAGATCGTGCAGCAGTTGGCAGCCGGCGGATTGATGGCGATCCCGTCGGAAAGAGATTTTAATAACCCAGAACTAAGACCCGATATTGATCGGTTTTATCAAGCCAAGAACACCAGTGCGGTGGATCGCACCCGGCTCTTTCGGCTGGCGTGGGATGCGGCTATCTCCACCTTTGGAAATCGGCAAGTACTATACGAACGCTTCTTCTTCGGAGACCCGGTCCGTATGGCCGGAGCGTTATACCACAGTTATAACAAGGAACCCGCAAAACAACTGATTCGGGATTTGCTGAATGAAACCCCGGATCCCTTATTAGGACGGGAGGGATAGTCCATGGATAGCAACACATTCAATGTGCTGCGAACGCACCATGTTGAGTATCGGGTGACCGATTTGGATCGCGCCCAGGCATTTTATGTCGATGCGGTCGGGTTTACGGTAACCGAACGCGGTGCGGATGGTCTCTATTTACGAGGCCTCGAAGATCGGACGCACCATAACCTGATACTGCGCCAGGCTTCGGAACCCGGCGTGGCTCATGTGGGATTTCGTGTCTCCAGCGAAAACGATCTAGATGTCCTGGCCCAATATTTCGGGACACTGGGAGTCGACGTGCACTGGGAGACCGGTGTAGAGCGGGCGCTTGGCCGTGTGCTGCGGGCGCAAGATCCCTTTGGTTTCCCGATAGAGTTTTTTTATCAAGTTGACCAGGTACCGTGGTTGCTGCAGCGGTTCGATCTATATCGGGGTGCCGAGGTGATGCGGCTAGATCATGTCAACTATATTAGTCCCTACGTGGAGGAGGCGGCGCACTGGTATCAAGATCACTTGGGATTTCAAATGAGCGAGTATACCGTCAGTGTGGAAAATGGCAAAGACCGCATTTGGGGGGCATGGTTGCATCGCAAGCAGACCTCGCATGATCTGGCTATATCCAACGGCAAAGGGCCGCGGTTCCATCATGCCTCCTTTATTGCCTCATCAAAAGATCAGATCTTGGCGGTGGCGGATCGCCTGGCCGCGCTTGGCTATGTGGACAACATCGAACGCGGGCCGGGACGTCACGGAACCACTAACGCCTTCTTTTTGTACTTAAGAGATCCGGATGGCAACCGTATTGAACTTTTTACCGGCGACTATTTGCTTGCAGACCCTGACTGGGAACCAATACGGTGGGATCTCGAAGATCCACAAAGACAAACGTTTTGGGGAGCACCAGCTCCAAAGCGATGGTTTGATGAATCGATGGTTACTTTTGATTGGAACGAAAACCCCATGCCGACAACGAATCCGATATTGCCAGATCGACCCATTATGGTCGACTAGGGTATAGTCCAGGGAGGGATCGATGCAGATGAGCCATTTCATAGACCGACAGCGGGACTTCCGCCAAGCCTGTAGTAAATTTGCGACCGGTATTACCGTGATTATGGCCAAACAGGGATCGGAAATTCATGGGATGACTGCTAACGCGTTTATGTCCGTCTCTCTGGATCCGTTGTTGGTGGCGGTGTCGGTGAGCAATGTGAGCCAAATGCATCGCTATATGGCGTCCCCAGACGCGATGTTTACCATTAGTATCTTGCATTCAGGGCAGAAGCTGGTCTCCGAAATTTTTGGCCGCCGTCAGCATCATCCCGGGGCCCAACCGCAGTTAGCTGCAGCGGCCGGGGGGTTTCCCGTGGTGCATGACGCGGCCGCATGGTTTTTATGCCAAAAAGATCAAGGGATCGTGGCCGGAGACCACACCATTATCATCGGACGTGTTGAGGACTTTGGGGAACAAGAACACCATACCCCGCTCATTTTTTACCGGGGGCAATATTTTTCACAGCTAGGTGTGGAGCAAGATGATATGGTGGAGTTTTTCTTGTTGGAACAATAAGCAGGCATCTAATATGAGGATTGGGGCATCAGGCCCCATTCCCACACTGAGGGAGCGACGGATCAATGACCGACTTTACCCCATATTTTGGGGGATATGGATTACACACCACACATGGCCGAACATTGCCAGCAGCGACCGGGATAAAAATCGCTAATCGCGCGCTTACTGTCATTGCTGCGGGTGGAGACGGGGATGGTTACGGCATTGGGATAGGTCATTTGATACATGCTTGTCGGCGAAACATCGATGTGACCTATATTGTGATGGACAACGGGGTCTACGGGAACACCAAGGAACAAACCGCACCGACCAGTCAGTTGGGATGTGCTTCCAGTTCCACACCATAGGGCTCCATTGACGTGCCCATTGCTCCTTTGGCGTTGGAATCGGGAGCAACCTACGTGGCCCAGGCGGTCTCCAATCAAGTGGATCTACTCGCAGACCTTGTCGAAGGACGCATTAAACATCCGGGTTTTAGTCTCATCAATGTCTTTTCTCCTTGTGACCTACGATAAAATCAGAAGCTACCGCTGGCGGAAGGATCACATCCGTCTGGTAGAAGATATAGGGCATGATCCTCATGAATTTGCACAAACTGTTGCCTTATTAAGCCGAGAAGACCTTCATCCGGTCGGCTTGATTTATCAAAAGGCCAGTCCCCCTTTATTTGATCGCTTACCGCAATTTCCCGCAACGCCATTGGCCTCGCTGCCGCCAATGGAAGGGGATCCAAACAGCGTATTTTCACGATATTTTGAGACCTACCCTGCATATACGGAGTCGGATTGGGGAAAGGATTGAGGTGAGCCGGGTGCATAGGGTTCCCGCGAGGAATGTGATATCATAGACATCAGAAGACTCTGAATCAGGAGGGTGCCGATGGAAGAGAACAACTTTTCGGTGGTCGCTGACGTCACTACGGAAGACATCGAAGCAATAAAACCTGTGGTAGTATCGCTTTTTGGGGACGCCGCCATAAAGCCAGTGACCGGTGGGTTTCACATTGAGGGCGCGCTAACCGGAACCACAGCCCAGGATTGCAATCGGCATCTGCTTTCCGCAATGCGGCGCGTGGTTAAAAAAACCCAGCTTCGGGCCTCGTGGACCGGTCACGGGGTGACCGAGCGGTATTTTGATTATGTACTGAAGTCTAGAGTCACGGAACCCTAACAGCAGATTTATAGGATTTTAGTTCAGCCTTCGCCGATGCTTGTCCGCCAGGGTGGGTGCCTGCAGGTGGTTCGCGGTCATTTTATGTTCTTCTTTGCAAAGATGTTATCGACTATGTCAAGAGGCTGACACGGAAAATCTGTCCCGAAGGTCGGGCAACAGGCATGATGATCAGGATGGTTTAGCGACGTCTAAGGTTCGCCAGCCGAAAACTTCTGTGATTGGGCACATTCCTGGACGGCACTGAAAAACCCGTGGATCAATTGTCTGATAATATCGCCTATTTAAAAATAATTGGTCAAACCGGTCTTTTATTTCCCCGAAAACGGGACGCTCTGTCTTTTGAGAGAACCAGCCATGTCGTGACTTGGCGCTGTTTATCGACTCACTTTTCTAGGCTCTTAATATACTGGGTCATTTGCTGTGACCTGGTCAATTGTATTACTGATGCTCCCCGTTCAGAGGCAAGACGCAACTGGGATAGAATTTGCGGCCGTTCGTCTACGGGAAATCTCCAGATGTAGTGGAGGAATTCCCTATCGATTTTTTCAGGACATCCCGGCGCCATATCAGGCCGAATACTGCCTCGGTATTGCCAGACTCGTTTTACAGCCCTACCTAGGCAAAGGTAGCGCGGAAAATCCAGAAAAATGATGGTGTCAGCGGCGGCTGCCCGAATATGCAACGTGGCTCCATAATTCCCGTCAATAATCCAGGAATCTTGAGCGACGAGCGCAGATTGCAAGGCAATCCAAACGGGCTTAGGCGACTGAACCCATCCCGGATTCCAAAACAGACGGTCTAGATGAAACACCGGAAGTCCCGAAATCTCTCCTAATTTCCGGGCCAAAGTAGATTTACCCGACCCTGGTGAACCAATAATGGCAATTCGTTTCATATCTCCCACCTTGTGAAACATGTTCCGACGTGCTGCGATGGTCAGTGGAGCTACTCCGAGTATAACAACAAGAGGTCGGATCAGCACGACGGGGCCCACATCCGAGAAGCACCTGGGCCCTTTATTTTTAATGAGGTCTGATGAAAATAGCGGCAAGTCAGCGGCGTGCGGATCCTGAGCCAAATCCAGAAGCAGGCGCCCAACTGTGGGCGCAAATTTAAAGCCGTGTCCCGAATACCCGGCACCAACAATCGCATTCCCGTGGTACTGGGGATACGCCCAATGATGAAATGGGAATCTGGAGAGTTGGTACATCAGGGAGACCGTTCAAACAGTGGCCACTCGGTTCCCCGATGTAGCGGAGCTCACGACCAACCTGAACCGCTATGATGCACGAAGTGCTATAGTTATTGTGGGCTCTTCTTGGGAGCTCGTTGGTTTTCGCCATGGAGGTGGTATAGGTTGCCATGGCTAGTAGTGAAAGCTCGGCCTTAATATATCCTGCCATCGGCTCCCACACCGCCACTTCCTCGGCTGTCAAATGAAAAGCTGGGAAACGGCGAGTGACCTGATCCGTATCCCAGATTTCATATGGCAAAATGGTGCGCTATGGCAGCGCCTTTTGCACCACGCACTGCCTCGGACGAGGGAAGACCCATCATGAGGCCTCCGGTTTGGACCACCAAGGATTGGTTTGTCAGACGCGCTAATTCCATCTATTCGTTCCATGCATGCTGTACAAGCGGAACGTAGTCGGGGTGTTCGTAATATGTGGTTGTCGGATCACTCGAATTTGGCCGTGTGAAGATCCCGGCGCATAGCCTATTTGGTCAAATTGCTCTATACGTAATACCTTTAGGCCTGTCCGTGCGGATTGGTATGTAGCGGCAACGCCCTTGATTGCCATTCCCACCACGATGACGTCATACTCTGCCACGTGCTGCCTCCTTAAATCTCGTGCATGTGCCTCCAAAGCGTGGCCAATGTCGTTACGCAAAGACGGCTTTCGGTACAGCAATCCTATTTCCAAAAGAATCCAGGCGGAGGTCAAATAAGGGAATACCGCGTAAGGCATTGGCGGGACAGAGTACACATTGGCATATAGAGTGTACAAAATAATGGCCATGGTCAGCACGCCTAATAGCATGGATATGGTGTTGTTGCGTCCAAAACGCACCTCGTTCACAATGCCTGCCAGGGCAATCAAACCGGATACTAGGAACCCCAGTACCCCGACAGTCTCAGCATAGCAGAACATGGCTGCGGCAGTGTTAATCAGCATTACGCATAAATCCAAGACCACCACTACGGTAGTAGTTCGGACTGGGCGCCCGACTTGTCTC
>JAMCTO010000181.1 GCA_023381095.1 Bacillota bacterium | reverse complement strand
AGTTGTGGTTGGGTTAGTTTAGAATGATACTCCTAGTATTGAACGTAAGAAAAGTGTGCTGGCCCGTCCAGCCCTTGCCATAGCGGCATCACACCCATCCAAACCATACCTAAGGCAAAAACATCAAAAAAATCGTGAATCGTTTCCTTCAGGATATCACCACCAAAATTCTCCCTTAACTGCTACTGTAGCCCACGCCATTTTACCATGTGTAAATCGGAACTAGTGATGGACAGATTCCAGCAAAGTCATTTCACATAAGGGAAGGGAAAGTACGCACACTGGGGTCTTGGCGAAATCGTTCGACAGCACACACGATATTTCTTTTATGCTGGCCAAATTTCTTATAAGGTGAATAAAACACACGCTTCCATTGCATCGGTTGAAAACAAAGGAGAATAATGGTGCCTTTAGACGGACTGCCTCGAAATGGCAAAGATATCATCCAAAGAGCCTTGGCCAACATTTTGAAGGATACTCTCATTGAATGGTATGGGCTGAAAATGCCGCGCATCGTTACGACATATCCGACTCATTTGCCTATGATAGATATTCATGAACAAGTGCTGGATACCGTGTTCAAAACTGAAGATGGGCAATTGCTTCATTTAGAATTTCAATCGACCCCGGTACGGTCATTAGCGCGATTTGGCACATATGCGATGCAACTCGCTGCCGCATACAGCTGCCCTGTTCGCACCGTCATTATCTATCTAGGGTCTGTGACCGAAGCACTCACCGACGAAGATTTCGGAACCAACATCGTTCATGTCCACAATGTCTTTATTGCACACCGTAATGCCCAGGATATTCTTAGCCGCTTACCATGGACTAAGCCAGATGAATGGACCGTTTACCACGATCTGGACCTAGCCTTCCTGCCCTTCATGTATCATCCTAAACTAACCCAACCACAACTCCTCGAACAGTCACTCGCGGTGCTGCCCCACATTCCCAAGACCCATCAAGCCTCGGTTGGTGCACTAATGGCCGGTTTGACTAGTAATTTTCTCGATACGAGTATGCTAAAATCATTAAAAGAGGTGATTCGTATGAACGAACTTATTCGGCAGTTAGAAGAGGAAGCCATTGCTCGAGGACTGCAACAAGGGCTGCAACAAGGGTTGCAACAAGGGTTGCAACAAGGGTTGCAGGAAGGATTGGAAGAAGGCCTCAGACAGGGTTGGCATAAGGGGCAGGTGGAAGCCGCCATTACGATTCTTCGCATGCGATTTGGGCCTCTGGACGAAACCGTGCACCGTGAACTCCTCTCTCTTGAGGCGGCCGATGTTACGCAATTACTGCTGCCCAAAGTCCTCGAAGCGCCAAGTTTAGATGCTCTTTTGAAAGATATCCGCACTAATAAACAACACTGAAAACTCTTCCATTGGCTGTTCGAGTAACCCTCATGCAGGTGAAAGGGTAACCTCAAGGCAATCCATCATGCGGTGCCACAAATAGGGCGGTCATCATCACGAAGAGGCCAAAGTCTAACATGGAGACCTGATGGCCAGGCCTCCGATGGTTTATACGTTTGCTCTAAGCTCTCCCTCAAACCTGATAGAGTGAAGCGGGGGCTTGCCGGTCAATCCGAGGAGCGATTACTTAATTCCGTGAATTTCCCCCTGAGTATCGATAGTCACGCGAAACGCGGCGGGATCCTTGGGCAACCCCGGCATCCGAATCATGTCCCCAGCTAAAGGAACAATATATCCAGCGCCGCGAGCAACCTCAATATCGCGTACATGGAGCGAAAATCCCTCTGGGCGGCCCAGCAATGCCGGGTTGTCACTCAGCGAGTACTGCGTTTTGGCGATACAAACTCTTAACTGTTCTTGATTCCATTTTTTTAGACGTTTTAAAGAATTATGGGCTGCCGGTCCATATTCCACATCGCGGGCACCATAAATTCTGGTGGCAATCCTGTGGATCTTGTCCTCCAGAGGCAAAGATTCCTCATAGAGCGGCTTATAGTCTGAACTCTTGGTCGACAGCGTCTTTTGCACTAGTTGACCTAAAACAAGTCCTCCTTGCCCGCCCTGCGCAAAGATATTGGCGGCCGCCGCGGCAATTCCGCGGTCCGCCAACTGGCCTTTAAGCCATTGAATTTCTTGGTCGGTGTCATCGTGAAAGCGGTTAATTCCCACGATCACCGGCAGTCCATAGGATTGCAAGTTTTCAATATGTTTCCATAGATTTCCGATCCCCGTCTCGAGTGCCTCTTGATTAGCCGTAGATGATGCCGCAAGCGGCTGTCCGCCGTGATATCTAAGCGCCCGCAAGGTGACAACTACCACAGCCAATTGTGGGTCAAGATTCGCAACTGGCGCCTTGATGTCCAAAAACTTTTCCGCTCCCAAATCAGCACCAAATCCGGCTTCGGTAATCACGACGTCAGATAATCTCAGTCCGGCCTCGGTTGCCACAATGCTATTACACCCATGGGCAATATTGGCAAACGGGCCCCCATGCATAATCACCGGAGTATGTTCGCTGGTCTGCACCAAGTTCGGCATCATGGTATCACTAAGTACAGCCGTCAAAGCATCTTGCGCCTTGAGATCATCGACGGTAATATACCCTGAGGTACCACTGCCAATAACCATTTGTGAAAGACGATGGCGCAGCTCTTTAACGTCACGTGACAGGGTCAGCACCGCCATCACTTCAGATGCCGCAGTAATGTCGAATCCGGTTTCCCTGGGGACCCCTTGGCTCGGTCCTCCGAGACCAATCACCACATGCCTCAACGCCCGGTCATTGACGTCCAAGACGCGCTTCCAGGAAATTCGGGCAGGATTCACCTCCAACCGCGCTCCATGAAATATCTCATTATCCACCAATGCCGCGAGTAAATTGTGCGCGGCCGTAATGGCGTGGAAATCTCCGGTAAAATGCAAATTAATGTCAGTAGACGGCTCAACTTGTGAGGCCCCTCCTCCGGTGGCCCCTCCTTTCATTCCAAATGTCGGTCCCATTGAGGGTTCCCGCAATACTGCCGTGGCTGCCACACCCAACCGCCTTAGGGCTTGGGCCAAGCCCACCGACATAGTCGTTTTCCCTTCACCAGACGGGGTTGGGTTAATCGAAGTCATTAAGATGAGTTTTGCACGACGCGGATTTTGATACACTACATCGAGAGGAATTTTTGCTTTATAAGATCCTAACTGAACAATATCAGACGGGTGAAGCCCCATTTGCGACGCTATATCGACTACAGGCCATAACGAATCCCTTGCCATTTTGGTTCGCCTCCAACTGCGATGTCATGTTCCTTCCCTACTATACTCCAACTATTCGGAAAGGGCGGGACCCATCTGCCTTTTAGCAACGAAGGCGATCGATTTCTGCTTCGACGATCTGGCGATCCGGACAAGTAGCAGGACCCAATTGTTCCACGGAAAGGGATGCAGCCACATTAGCCATCCATAAGGCTTGCCAAGGGCGTTCTTGATCACTGAGGCAAGCAATCAGCACCCCAGTATGGGTATCTCCTGCACCCGTAGTGTCAACTGCCACTGTTTCCCGAGATTTAGCGAAGTAAACCTGTTCCGCACTGGCCAACCAAGCCCCCACCGCACCGTCTCTGAGTACAGCCCATGATTTGGCTGGCATGTATTGCAACACATAGTGCATTGCATTTTCGGGGCTCTCTTGGTTTGTCCATTGCATCAATTCTCGGCGGTTGGCCGTAACGATCCAGGCACGGGATGTCAATTCTTCCAGATATTGAGTCGGAATATCCAAAATGAGCGGTCCAGGATCGAACACCACACGAACCGCTCCCTTCTGCATCCTCAGAAATTGTAATATCGTCGGCCCAGATACCGGATACAGCAAGTCATATCCGGAAACGTAGACAACGTCGTGGATATCTAATGTCAACGCCGCCAAATCTCGCGGTTTCAACTGACTTTCTATCCCGGAATGAGTGACAAAAGTTCTCTCTCCATCGGGCTCCACCAATGCCATCACAAACCCGTTGTCAGCATCCGTAATATCCCTGGCTAAATATGAAATATGTTCCTGGAGGCAGTGCTCCCGAATGCGATCCCCCATAGGGCCATCGCCGATTAGTCCTCCATAAAACGCATCCATTCCCATGCGGCGGGCGGCGGCTAGCACGTTGAATCCGCCACCAGGGTAAAACTTGGCCGAAGACGCCATCATATCTCCCCCGCGTTCCGGTAGCCGGGGAACTGTCATAATGACATCCATAACGATGCTTCCTAAAAGAACCAGCCGATTTTGAGGCATTACCGAATCCCCGCGCCAGATCGTCGAGAAACAATCCGGGTATTAACAGCCATTAGGACCAAATATAGGGTCAAACCCAAGGCAAACGCTATGAGCAGCTCTAGACTTGAATTGGCAAATATCCCCTTCGCCAAAGGACCGGTGAAAAAAGGGGAGGTGGTGAACAAGAGTCCGATGGCCACTGCTAATAGCCAAGCGAATACGGCACACCAGCGAAAACGCTTCGCCTTAAGATTGGGGTACATGTCGGTAGCACGATAGATCTCTCGGCGAAACAAGATCTGATCAATGAGAAAAATGCCTGCCCAAGCGGCTAAACCCACACCTAGCAACAAAATAAAAGATTCAAAGGGTCCGAAGAAGTTTTGTGCCACCAACACCACGTAAATGGTTCCCGCAATCATAATGGCTGCGTCAATCAAGACGGTTTTGTATCGAGGCAGAGGAACAAACATGTTAAGCAAATTTAAGCCTGAGGAGTAGAGGCTTAAATCGGCTTCAGCAATTAGTCCTCCAGCAGCAGTAAGCAGGTAGGGCACACCCATCCAGGGTGGCAATGCCCTTTCTATCACTGCAATCGGATTAGCCGAGCTGGATAACTCTGGTTGCCCAGTAGCAAATAACATTCCCGCCACCATGAGAACCACCAAGGGTATCACGGCCCCCAATGTGGAAGACCACAAAATGTGGGATCGAGGAGCAGATCTGGGAATATAGCGGCTGTAGTCTGCCGCCGCGTTGGCCCAACTTAATCCGGTTCCGGCAATAATGATTGACAAAGCAGGAAGAAAGCCAGTCAACCAGGAACCGGCCGGGTGATGCCAAAGCGCTGTCCAATTGGTGTGGCCAACGAGCATTGCAATAACCACGAGAGTCAAAACACCAAACAGATAACTTGCCCAGGTTTGCACCACCACAAGCGTGGCTTGACCCAAAAAACCAAAGAGAATCGTCAGTCCCAGCATCAGTACCATTGATATGATGGCAGAAACATCCAGGGGAAAATGCACGAAAATGCCGAACAGGGCCATTAACGCAAGCGTTCCAGTAATCACACTGATGGTTTCCCAACCCACCAACGAAAGCCAACTGACAATATTGGGCAGAATATTGCCGTAAATTCCAAACACGGCCCGCGACAACGTCATCATCGGCGCCCCGCCATCACGGCCGGCAACGGTGAATACTCCCACTAAAAGGAATGATAACGCGCCCCCGACGATGGCCAATAATCCTTGCCAAAAATTCAGACCAAACGAGACCGCGATGGCTCCATAAACCAAGCCCAACAATCCGATGTTTGCCGCAAACCAAATCCAAAAAAGGTCCGTCACCCGGCCCCGTCTTTCCACGTCGGACACCGGTTCAATACCATGAGCCTCCACGTGCCATGGGCGGTTTGCTTCCAGCTCTTTCAGCCTCGTTCCCTCCCGTGTCTCAATTCCAGTAATTGTTGAGCTAGTGACGCCAATGACAAATGGTTAACCTGTTCGAGGGTTTCTAACACATTGGGCGGAAACGCACCAATTCCCGTCCGCGCTCCTGCCATCGCCCCTGCAATAGCGCCAATAGTGTCACTGTCGCCTCCCAGGCGAGCAGCCTCGGTGATAACCCTCCAGGGATTCATGGGCCACCGCATAACCAGTGCAAACGCGGTCGGAACTGACTGCTCTGTACCAACTCCTGTTCCCACAAGTCTATCTAATACATCCAAAAACGCATCGTCATCCGCCAAGCTACAAAAGTTTACCGCCCATTCAATCCGGGCGGCAAGTGATGGGCCTGGCGCATAATATCCTCTTTCGGCCCCCAATTTTGCCGACATCATCGCAAAATTCAGCGACTCCTGCACATCTGCTCCATCCAGTGTTGCAGCAATAAACGATGCCACGGCACTTGCCCCGGAAATCGCCAGACCGGTATTGTGAGTTACCCGCGCCACGTTCGTCACAAGATTGACTAAGTCAATCTTGGGTTCCGCACAACAGGCAATTCCCACCGGCGCTATCCGCATCGCGGCACCGTTGGTGGTGCCCCATCGACCGGCGGTTTCGATGGACACACCCCGCAAAATATTATCCAATGCCCTACGTGATGATGGACCGAGTTGTTCGCTGCCATCGCGTTCCGCTCCCCGCGCCCAATCTATTAATTGTTCGGCAAATGCTCGACCATCAAATAAGCCGTGGCCGACAACAAGGAGGTTGGCCACCATAAGTGCCTGCTCCGTATCATCAGTAATCCGCCCCGCAGGTAATCCAATACTGATTGGATTTTCTTTCGGCCCATCGTGGAACCAGCAAAAACGGGGAAAAAGTGACGCCACTTGACCACGGGAAAGCATCTGAGTCGGCATTCCCATAGCATCTCCTGCGGCCAATCCCAGCAATACTCCTGACGCCTGGTCTTCTAACGCAGTCCTAACCAATCCGTTTGCTCCTCGTATTCGAACAATTACCGACAACTACCCTCTTAATGTTAACGGATGCATCTTTATGCATCCATACCCATTCGACAAAATACTGGGTTTACCTGCAAAAAATCTCCGGCCCAGCTGCGATTTTCCTGTTTTCTGGCCCACCTTAACGCTCATCAATCGCCGCATTGTGCTCTATAGCGACCCCATACCACTTCTCTCCGCTGGACGCATTTGCCCAACGATTTAGTTATGGGCCGCGAAGATCCTAAGCGCCCTGGTGTGAATTACCCCATCTACGATATTTCCGGCCTTGCCGCTCCAGTATGAAATCCGCATGGGATGACTTGCTTGATGCGATGCCCCCCAACAATACAGCCTATCGGGTTTCTTACAGTGGGTTAGAAGCTTTCTGCATCTCGTTTGAATGCTCATGCCGCCCAAAGAATCCAAGGTGCCGTTGAGCTTTTTCCGCCGCATTATGTTTCGGGGGGTGCGGTATGCGTTGATGTATCATCTCTTGCTTCGCAAGGATAATTTTGTGATTGACGATCAGGACATGGCTTGGGCCGGTCGTCTCATGGGGCTACACGTCAAAGACGCGGGAACCTTACTGTTAGACACCGGAGACGGGACGGTGAGCAAATTTGTGCAAGTCTTACAGAAGGCAGAATCGCTCCGGGACAAAATTGCACGGGAAGAAGCCCGACCGATTACCGCACGCGATATTGTCACAAATATTTGGGACATCGAGAACGCCTCCCGAGCACGCGACATTCTCGCTATGTTGAACGAAATACCTAAAAAAGCGCCTCTAAGGCAGGACTTTTCCATCTCTGTTGGAGTTTATAGGTAGTGAACTCTATTAGGGAAGAATTGTTATGTTCTCCAAATCTACCGCATTATTTGCGGTTTCTAGCTTATTAGGTAGTCTAGGACTTTTTTCAGGAGCTGGTTTAGCTCAATCTCACGGCAACACCGGTAGCGCGGAGCACCGAACACATCATCAATACCACTAACGGTTATGTGTCCGTCAGTTCTGCTGTATTAACCCAACGTGGACTGTCACCCCAACAAATATCCTAGGTTGAGACGCCATTCGGATCTATGATACTGACTTCTGACAACGATGGCTGTTCCGCCCAATACTGCAAGCTGGTTACCCTATGGCAATTACGGGACAACGTGTAATTCTGGTTATTTGCAAAACGCAGTTGAATGACCAACAGACGCATCGAGTGGAGCAAGGTCCGTTCTGTGCAATTTCGGGTGGAATTCTCTTCGAAGCACGGGCGCCGTCTTGGGCAAGACATGGTTGGATCAGCCGTCCTGGATAGTGGTCCATAATGCATTAACTGGCAGGCGGATGCCGTAAGGAGATCATCGCGAGACTATGGAATAGTAAGGGCCAGTGCGTTCGTGATCAGAAGAACACCGCAACGAGAGGGTGGGAAGGCGCATGTGGTGTAGTAAAATCAATGCATAGAAGTTGTGGGGAGGGGATTGAGGATGCGATGGTCTGAAGTTCGAACA
Source organism: Bacillota bacterium (assembly GCA_023381095.1). GTDB lineage: Bacteria > Bacillota > Sulfobacillia > Sulfobacillales > Sulfobacillaceae > Sulfobacillus_C. Next base: position 1,379 of record JAMCTO010000181.1, on the reverse strand, counting down.
CTATTTCCCGACACGTTTGTTCTTGTTGAGGATCAAAGGGGCCTGCCAACGCGCCACTTCGTCGCTCGTGACCAGACGCACCGTGACTTCGGACAAGGGAAAGGATGTAGCAGTCGATAATAGGTTCATGCGGCTACTATAAACCATCGGGGAGAATTGTCCACCCCTGACGCGATTCGTACAACCATGCGGGTTAGCAGAACTGTGCCGACGTCCTGAATCTCGGGGGTCCGCGTCCCGTGTGTCCCTCCGATCCCAATCATACCCTCGTACGCAACGGCATCTATACGCGTCCTGTGCAAGATGGGTGAAGGGTCTGCGTTCTGACCATTCAGCGCTATCGCTGCCGCCCCTGCGCGATCGCTGACAGTGCCCTGCCCTATGATTGTCGCCCGTACACGGCCAACACCTGGGCCATGGGATGGATTGGGCCTCAGGCCTACCGCCGGGCCTGGAAACGGTGTCATCATTGGCTCGCCGCACATCAAAGACGTCAATTTTCCCGGCAGAAATGAATGGGGCGGCGCCGCTGGTGCAGCGCTTTATTAAGAACCGGTGCGGGGTCACGTTTTCCGAACGAGGGGTGCGTCACCGACTCTATCGTTTGGGATTCGCGTGCACACCTCCCACCTATACGTTGGCGAAAGCCGATCCCGATAAGCAAACCGCCTTCCGCGAGACCTTCGAGGGGCAACGCCAACGCCTTCTTCGCAGCGATATTGACCGCATCCTCTTTGAGGATGAATCGATGATTCGCGACTACCAAGCCATCAAGCACATCGGGTTTCCGAAAGGCCAGCAAAAGGTGATCCCGACCTATGGGAAGCACTGGGGCGACAAACTTCTGGGAATCTTGGATTATGAAAGCGGCGAGATCCTCTGCCGTTACGCGACCCAATATGATGCCGCTCAAGTTTCTGCAGCAGATTGTCGACCACTATCTCGGAGATCGCATCGTGCTGATTTTGGATAATGCCCGGATTCACCACGCCATGCTAATCCAGCCATTCTTAGCGCAGCATCGCGACACGTTAACGCTGATGTTTTTGCCCCCTGGAGTCCCCCCAACTCAATCCGATCCCAGGCTTATGAGGCTGGCTGAAATGCTCCGTCATTTACAATGTCTTTTTCCGTCGAGGCGATAATCGCGGCAGTAGACGCGTTCTTTGTCAACATCGGCCTGGATCCGATGACGGTCATCGACCGCCTCTGCGTCCGGATCCAAAGGGTCCGCTAAAATCGCTCCATGTGACCGCATTCACAAAGTTTCTTTTTACTTACACTCTGAGTGAAGAGTGAAGGGGACGCTATTTCAACGTAACAAAGTACTCATGCGCCTTCACGCCGAGCGTATAACTTACATTCCGCGCCCAAAAATT
>JAMCTO010000180.1 GCA_023381095.1 Bacillota bacterium | reverse complement strand
TCTTCAGGAAAGTTTCAGGTGTGGTGCAGGAGTGTGCACTACAATGAATCAGGATAATCATATCATACGGAGGAGTGACGGGTGCATCATGAAAACCCAAACGGGACGCTGGGGGATGGTGGGCTTAACGATACTCGCCATAGTGGGATTGTTGAGCGGATGTGGAAGCCGTGGCCAACCTGTGGCTAGCTCCCCGCCGGAGATCCATGCTGAAAAAGCCGCCCCAGCACCGCTTGGGCCTACTCCCAAAAATTGGCCTACGGACCATCGCAACGTAAGCAACCTGTCGCAATTTGTTAAACCCTCGACAGGCACTGGTCCCTCCTACGTGGTGTCGTTTCCGTTCAAATTGGCTAGCGATTCACCGGTAGTTCATGGTGTTTTGTATCTCACCTCGGGCAATGTGTCAGGGTCTAGTCATCCCTCCGCAGGTACGGTATGGGCAGTGAATCCGCAATCCGGCAAGGTGATATGGCATCGATCATTGCCCAACACCGCTTTTGCGGAACCAATTATTAGTCATGGCCGCGTCTATGTGGGAGTAGGGAATATTGCGTTTCCGCGCACCCCGGGGAGCCCCAACGAGACACGAGGTACGGGTGTTAGCGGAGTGTGGGTATTTTCTGCGCACTCAGGGAAAAGCTTATGGCACTTTACGACGACGGGATCGGATCAACCGCCCGTCACCGTAACGCGGGGTGTCGTCTATCTGGCCAGTGGCAACCGTATGCTATACGCTTTAAATGCGCGAACCGGATCCCTGCAATGGTCCCTGGGCCTGAATTGTTATGTCAGTCGCTCAGGTCCCCGCATTGTGGGCCACATGTTATACGTCGGCGGCGCGAGCCCATCAACGGTGGTTGCCGTCAATCTGCTCACACGTCAGGTGGTGTGGCGTACCGTATTGCCCAATACCCAAGCCGGTGTAGACGATACGCCGTTGGCATACTCCCACGGTATGTTGGTGACTGCGGGAATCGCTGTGCCCCACGACGTGACGATTTCTCCTGCTAGTCCCCATCATTTAGCCCAGCTGTATGGGATCGCCGCGAATACGGGACAGGTGTTATGGACCGATACGGTGGCCGAAGGTACCATGCCGGATCTCAAGGCCAGTGGCACCCCCGTGATCCGTGGGGGCATCGTCTATGCAGGCAATGCGATCAACGGCACGGTGACCGCCGCGTCACTCAAGACGGGACGGGTGTTGTGGACCTTTAATGCGCAGTCTCCGGTGAAAAAACCGCCGGTGGTGTCGGCGCATGCTCTCTATTTGGTGAACTTGCACGGCACGTTATTCAAAATCTCCCCTGAAGGACACTTGTTGGCGCAGCGCAGTATCGGGGAGGCGGCCAATGTACGGGGGCCTGTTCTCATTAACCATACATTATTCGTTGTCTTAAATACCACGACGCGGGGCTATTTGTGGGCAGAACCGACGGACCGATTGTCATAAACTGTCGGCAAAACCTGCGTGCCATTAATGTCGGATCTGAGGCATGCTATGCGGAGACAGGGAACGTAATCTCTGTTGGTATGCCATAACAACGATCGGTACTGGGAAACCAATTCTTGGGCACAAGGCATCGTTGTAGAATACCAAGAAGCCACACGTTTTGCTTAGCCATTAAAGGATGGTCGTCGATGGACCGTACCACATTGGCCGAAATCGTGCCTATTCGTGCGGTTCGAACGGTTTTCCAATCTTGTGCGGAATCCGGTAGTCAAATTAATCTGAGTGGCTGTGGTGGGGTTGATCTTGTGGGTTGCCAGACGACTCTCTTAGAGTAAATACCGGAATACACAGTTCAAACCCGGCTCTGATTGTTGTCACAGGCAGACCGTCAGCAGAATTTATTTTAATATCCAATGTCTCACTAAGTCGGCTTACAGTAGTCGCCTAACCTCTATTTCCCAAGTTGATGGTGCAGTAAATAGCCGGTGCAGAGTCGTATATGCGGTAGCGTTTTTTACCAAATGTTCCCGTGGGTTCAGATATATCCGTGATACTTGGTGCAATCACTGGTACGGGTTGCCAATGGCTCCATGTGGTTTACCCGGGAAACTTGTGTGATCTGTAATTCCTCCGTCGCGGACAGACATGTTCGTCCCTGCCACGGCTTTTTCAAAAACAGTGACCCAAAGCTCCAACGCATCGTTATGGATATACAGTAGCATACCTTCTTGTGTTGTTAATATTCCACCCCTTACTGGAACAAAGAACAAAGAACGACCTCATTTTTGACCTCTATGGGGTTTTTGGTTCCACTGACCTTGATTAACGCGAGAACCAATGGGTGAGCGGATCCCGAAAGACTCCAGTAGCGCACATTCTTAGCGCGACTCGCGTAAAACTCCGAAGATGCCACGACAAGGAGGCGGTTTTGCCCCATGACTTACCGGTCCACACGATTGTTCCAGAATACGGGCATTGATTTGGGCACAACCAACACCGCGGTACGGGTTAACGGGAAAGGGTTGCAAGAACCGTCAGTAGTTGCTGTGTATCAGGAGACCGGGAAAATCATTGGCGCCGGTCGCGAAACCAAACAGGATGGGACGAACCTCTGACAAATTTCGCGTTGTGCGTGCTCTGAGAGGCGGGGCTATTACCGATTTTGGCGCCGCGCAAGCGATGTGTCAGTATTGCCTTAGAAAAGTTAGAAATGTCCATCGCTTGAGTCGCCCCATCGTGGGTCTAGGTGTACCGTCTCCGTCTTGGGCCACCGACAGGGGGATCCAAGCCGTCAAGAATGCCGTCAAACAAGTGAGCATACGGGACTACCTTGATGTAGAAAACACGATGACGGCTGTAGGATCGGGTTTTCCCGTTAACAAATCTTCAGGGATCATGGTTGTTGATATCGGAGGACGGACCATCGAGGCGGCGGTCATTGCATTCGATGGGATTGTGGTGTTGCAATCAATTCGGGTCGCGGACGATGAGATGAATGACACTATTCTGAGTCATATTGAAAAACTTATCGGATGATGATCAGTGAATCCACCGCAGAGGAAATCAAGACGGCAATTGGTTCCACTTGCCCTCCCAATCATGAGGAGGCCATAGATGTGCGGGGCCGTGACGCTATCACGGGATTGCCTAAGATATTGCCCGTACGTTCCACGGAAATTTATCGCGCCTTGTGGAAAAGCGTACATACCATCCTGAACTCTATTCAAACGACATGGGAAAAATCTCCGACAGAATTGGTTGCCGACATTATGAATCGCGACATTGTGAGGGGAGGTTCCTTGCTGCGTCATGTGAGCAGAGTGGAAACCGGGATGCCCATACAGCACACGGAGGAGCCCTTGTGTAGGTTGGCACAGGGAATGAGTGCGGTGTTAATCCATCACCATTATTGAAACGCAATACGGAACCAAAG
>JAMCTO010000179.1 GCA_023381095.1 Bacillota bacterium | reverse complement strand
GCGATACCAGAGGCCATCAATCCCGCCGCTTTGAGTCGGCAAGGCGTAGATGTTACCGTGAATTATCGGCATCTGGGCTCTGAGCGATGGATAGACCGATTTGTTGTAGACAGTTTTCACCCAGGTAGGCGTCAGTTGGTTAATAGCAGCGAGATATCCGCCGCGCGCCTCGGGGAAAGGCCACCCACTAGCGCCGTAGGCAATATCAGGAGGATTATGCCCCACGAAAGCTGTAGTCAATTTGGACAAAAATGAGGCAAACGGGATGGCCTGGTTTAATACCAGTTTCACGGGTTGTTTAGGGTGTTCTTTATTCCATAATGCCGTCGCAAATTGCAAAGGGCTTTCGACGATGGGCTTTCCGGGGGACGGGGCTGGAAGCCATGCTGTAATGGTTGTCGTCTGACCCGAGGGGGTGGATGCAACGGTTCCGGCGCCGCAGCCGGCCAAACCAGCCGACAACAATCCGATAGCAGGTAATAACACGAAGGCTTTAGAATGTAACACGCTGAGCCCCTTCTTTCATGTTATTGGGTAATCCATGTACAGCACCACAAAAACTCTTTGTAATGCTATATTTTTAAATTTAAGATAGAAACTTACAAAACACTATCCAAATGGCATGGCTGGAAAATCGTTAGAAGCAATGCCTCCCTGAGTTTTCTTTTATTCTCTTTAATTTATATAACGTTCTAGTTTTTCTGACTATTATAAAAGAGTTAAGGGTGATGGATTTCATTGGCGCCCAATGCTCCACAATTTTGTTTCACTTGCCGGGATGACCCCTTTGTTTCGACGTCTCTAAGCCTCGACCAGGTGCCGCCGAGTTCGACTGTGCGCCATCGACTGAACTAAGCAGCGACGGGGGACGAGACTGCCCAGTGAAACCGCCTCTTGCAGGAGGCAACAGACACCTTGTTGTCGCAGCACAATCGCTGCCAGATGATCCCCATCGTTGAGATCGAGTACGTCCCCGTGGATATTGATGCATCCCTTTTGATCACGGGAAACCGAAAGAGGAACGGATGTCCCGAACCTATAAAGGCTGCGGTAGTATGCCTCGATCTTGGTTGTATTTGCTCACCCCCTCGAAAAAGTGGAATAAGCGAAAGTCGTCACCCAAAGTTGGCATTATACTGCGCTCGAGTCAAATTTAACGGTTTTTTAAGTAATCTCTATGGCAAACGTGTGTTCTGAGTGGACATCGGTGGTCTCCTGCGATACGGTGAGGCAAAGCGATGGCTTGTCCCCCAACACCGAATCCAGGGAGGGGTTTCCAGGATTCGCCTGACCTGTGCCGCAGACGAAATCCCGCCGTGATACGATGAACGATTTCACCACCCGCATCCTCGGATCCAGATGAAGATGGAGACGGTGTATTTAACCGCGATGGGCTTTTCGCGTTCCGACGCGGCCAAGGTGACGGGATGCACCAAATCGACAGTGCGATCCTGCGTCAAAGCGTACCAAGAGGGCGGGATCCAGGTGCTGCAAACCTTCTGGGTGGGTGGCAGTACCAGCTCTCGGGACACCCATACTGCCACGCTGCGCGAGGAGTTTGCGCAACGATCGGCCCGCAGTACTCGGCAAACGGGACAACGGATCCATGCGCTTGCCGGGCTGCAAAAAAAGCCCGAATCCAGTGCGGACGTATCTCCACAGAGAGGCATTGCGATACCGCAAAGTCGCACCCATTCCCTCCAAAGCGAATCCAGAGATCCAGGAGACCTTTCTCACCGACCCACGGGAACCGACTCTCGCGGAAGCCCAAGCGGGCCTGCGCCATGTATTCTTCGTGGGTGCCCTTTTGGGTTATTTGTGGGGTCTGACGCGGATGTTTGTCCCCACCTCGCCGGGACGCCAACGCTTTAGCGTCTTAGGCGCTTTGCCTGCAATCACGGATGACACATTCACCAATACCGACTACATCCACACCACGTCGGTGGCCACATTGCGGAGAATGATTCACGAAAAATTTCACGATCTTCCCCTCACCATGGTCTTGGATAACGCCGCCTATCCAACAAGTTCGTACGGGAAAAAGCCGCAGTCCTCGGAATGACTCTGCTCTTTTTGCCCTCCTACTCGCCCAATCTTAACCTCATCGAACGTCTCGGGACTTTCGTCAAAACGGAGTGCCTCAACTCACCCTATTACGCGAAGTACCTTGAGTTTAGCGACGTGATCTCTACCTGCTTGTCCAACACGTCAACAGAATATCAATCATGTCTCGATACCTTGCTGACCTTCAAGTTTCATCGGTTTACGTCCGTCGCCTAAAACGTTAAATTTTGTCCGCGCGCTGTATAGCAGTGTATCGGCGTATCCTATCGTAACTACAGTGCTGGACAAAACACCTGCATGAACGACTGCAAAAACGGCCCCTCCAGTACGGCTGCACCCCGTAAGTTGGTGCTTATGGGACCGTCCCTCACCTTATGGCAGGCGTGGAGGAGGTGCTCAGTGCTTGGTCCCGTTTTGAGCATTGGCAGGATCCCTCACAGTGGCCGTATCGCCCGTGGCCCGTCTCGCGTGCGGCTCGGCGTTTGTGGCTACAACATGTCGTGGTCCAGCCGCGGCTTCAGCAGTGAAGAGCCCCTATGCTTATCTAACCCGGACCTTGGGGTCCGGGTTTT
>JAMCTO010000178.1 GCA_023381095.1 Bacillota bacterium | reverse complement strand
TTCGCGCCGAGGCTATTGTTCAAGAGCTGCTCGAGTGTGATCAAAGCACTGCCCGGAACCTGCTCCAACAACATGAATACCAAATTCGCCCCGCCTTAATTCGCGCATTGGCCGGATCTCATGAATCGGAAAATTTTCAAGGGTCTCTCGCGCCATTATGGAAATTGAGACACTTAGACGGCGTAGATATCCCAGCCGAATAACCAAAACATTGCCCACAAGACCAACAAGATCATAATGGCGAGACCGGCGGTGGTCAATGCGGCGTCTCGCCACGCTATCCGTTGGCTATGGACCAATCCCGAGATGAGAACATAAGTCGTCAGGATGAGGCTGATAGCAGGCAAAACAAATGTGGGAGACCACACAAATGTGGCGCCAATCACAAGGAACCACGGGCTCATGGCCATGAGGAGGGCTCGTCTTGTGGCATCGTGACTATAGATTCCTAAACGTGAGCTGATGGTATCCATGACCATCATGCCAGGATATGCCAGGATTACACCTCCTAACAAGACGAGGATGAACGCGTAAATTCCGTGCAAAAATGCCCGGTCCGGGAACGGAATACTAAAGACTTGGCCGAGGGACACTATGAACGCAGTCCACAAGAGGTTAGACCAATAAAACGTTTGAAGCGTCGCCAGCGGGGTACGGCGGATGATGAGACGGTCAACCGCCAGTGGCGACCGGATAAACTGGTACCACAGACTCGTCGCAAGTTCGGGTTGCCGACGTGGCGAGAACCGATTCATGGGAGAACCTCTTGTGGAACCTCCTTATCGGGGCGTTTTCAGGTTACTCTATAGGTATTCCATGGCATGACCAAAAAGACGTAGCGGAAAAGCGAATAAATTTTTTATACGGCATGTATAACTTTGTTGATCATTTACCAAGAATTTATTATGATGGTGTCGGAGTACCGTTTGTTGAGGATGTGATGGAGTTGCCGATCCATGGCCCTGATGAGCCGGTGTACACTATCAGCGTGATGGCACGGCTTGTGGGCGTGTCCACACAAGTGTTGCGCATTTGGGAGAGGGAAAGTTTGGTTTGCCCAGCCCGAACCGAGAAAAACAACCGGCTGTATTCTGAAAATGATTTCTACCGGTTGGTACAGATTCGGGACCTGACGCAAAAAGGCATAAATTTAGCGGGAATCCAAGCGATCCTGGGCACGGTGGAGGTCCGTTACATACACAGTAATCGGAGTAAAGCGAGGGAGAACAATTATGGGCAAGGTCGTCGGAATTGACTTAGGAACCACCAACTCGGTCATTGCAGTAATGGAGGGCGGGCAACCGTCTGTGATCCTGAACACCGAGGGAAGCCGGTTGACGCCTTCGGTGGTCGGTTTTAGCAAAGCCGGGGAGCGGCTGGTAGGACAATTGGCTCGCCGTCAAGCTGTGATGAATCCGGAAAACACCGTGTTTTCGATCAAGCGGTTTATCGGCCGTCGCTTTGACGAAGTCGCAGCGGAGCGGTCGCGGATCCCTTATAAGGTGACAGGGGGATCCAACAATCAGGTGCTGGTAGAGTTGCCCAATGCGGGAAAGAGCATGACTCCCGAAGAGATTTCCGCGATGGTTTTAGGCAAGTTAAAAACTGATGCGGAAAAGTACTTGGGGGAAAGTGTGACTCAGGCGGTCATTACCGTACCGGCCTACTTCAACGATGCACAGCGCCAAGCAACCAAGGATGCCGGGAAAATTGCTGGACTGGAAGTCTTGCGCATCATTAATGAGCCGACCGCGGCGGCATTGGCTTATGGACTCGACAAAAAGAAGAACGAAACCATTTTAGTGTGGGACTTGGGTGGAGGAACTTTTGACGTGTCGGTGCTTGAAGTGGGTGATGGCGTATTCGAAGTGAAGTCCACCTCGGGCGACACCCATCTGGGTGGTGATGACTACGACATGAAATTGGTCGATTACATCGCCGCCGAATTTCAAAAAGACAACGGCATCGACTTGAGAAAAGATCGGCAAGCCCTGCAGCGCCTCATTGAAGCGGCAGAAAAGGCAAAAATTGAGTTGTCGTCGGTGACCGAGACTCAAGTAAGCTTGCCTTTTATCACGGCGGATCAAACCGGACCTAAACACTTGGAGCAGCGCATCACACGGGCCAAATTCGAAGAATTGACCGCAAGTTTGACCGAGCGTACGGTGGGGCCGTTCAAACAGGCCTTGCAAGATGCCAAATTGTCAGAAAGTCAAATTGACGAGGTCATCTTGGTTGGTGGCTCGACGCGCATGCCGGTTATCCAAGAATTGGTCAAACGCCTTACAGGAAAAGAACCCCATCGAGGGGTGAATCCCGATGAGGTGGTGGCCATTGGGGCCGCCATTCAGGGTGGTGTGTTGGCGGGCGAGGTTAAAGACGTTATTTTACTGGACGTCACCCCATTGTCTTTGGGGATAGAAACCATGGGCGGAGTGTTTACCAAGCTTATTGAGCGCAATACGACGATACCGACCCGCAAGAGCGAAACGTTTACTACCGCGGCAGACAATCAGACCAGTGTGGAGATCCACGTGCTGCAAGGCGAGCGTAGCATGGCTCAAGACAATCGAACCTTGGCGAGGTTCAGCCTGGCTGATATTCCTCCGGCACCTAGGGGGGTACCGCAGATCGAGGTGACCTTTGACATTGACGCCAATGGCATTGTCAACGTGTCAGCCAAGGATTTGGGTACTGGCAAAGAGCAGCGGATTACTGTGACAGCGTCTACCCAGTTGTCGAAAGACGAAGTGGAAAAATTGGTGCGCGAGGCCCAGGAAAAAGCGCAAGAGGATCAGCGGGTGAGAGACCTGGCAGAAGCGAAAAATCGGGCTGAGTCGCTGGCCTACGCCACGGAGAAAACCCTGCGGGACCTCGGTGACAAAGTTTCGGGTACTGACAAGACGGCTGCGGAAGACGCTATCCGTGCGGTACGTGAATCACTCGGCAAAAACGATCAAGAAGCCATCACCAAGGCTGTAGCAGAATTGGAAACGATTTCCCATAAGCTGGCCGAAGAACTTTATAAGTCAACGCAGAATAACGACCAGGCTCCTCCGCCACCGCCAGGAGGGGCTGGGGGTGACGATGTGATTGATGCAGATTTTACACCATCAGAGTGATGGTCAAGAGAGGTGGGAAGGACCAGGCGGCTTGGCCACCTGGTCCTTGCCCTTGTGAGGTGGAGGAGCCATGGCAGCGCCCAAAGATTACTACAAAATTTTAGAGATTAGCGAAAATGCGGATGCAGCGGCTATCAAATCCGCGTATCGGAAGCTGGCGCGCAAGTATCATCCTGATGTAAGCGGCAAAGCTGGCGAGGACCGGTTTAAAGAAATCAACGAGGCGTACGAAGTGCTGTCAAACCCGGCCAAACGAGCCGAATATGACCAGTTGCGGCGGAATTTTGCCAACCGGAAAGCCAGAAGCCAAGGGCCGGGCTATCAACGGGTGTCTCACGATTGGGAAGGTTTTAATGTGGAGGACTTTGGCAGTATTTTTGAAGATTTGTTTTCTGGGTCAGGCCAAAGCACGCGGACGCAGCAAAGGACGCGTTCGGCACCGGAAGAGAGCGTCACGGTAACCTTGGAACAAGTGATGACGGGGACCACAATTGCGCTCACCGTCAATCAGGTTAAACCGTGTCCGGTTTGCCACGGGACGGATCCGGACTGCACCCGCTGTGGCGGGTTAGGACAAATCATTGAACCGCATCGGTTTGATGTCAGAATTCCCGCAGGCATCGAAGATGGGGCGGTATTGCGTGTTGGAGAGCATGCCCGACTGAAAGTGCAAGTAGCGCCGAACCCAAGATTCTCCCGACAACACAACGACTTGGTGGGACGCGTTACGGTGTCTGTGCCAGTGGCTGCCACCGGTGGAGAAATCTCCGTAGCACCCTTGGTGGGAGACCCGATTGCCGTCA
>JAMCTO010000177.1 GCA_023381095.1 Bacillota bacterium | reverse complement strand
TCTTGCGTGTGGGTCGAGGTCGTAGGCGGTGTTGCGGGTTCCATCGGATTAGGCAATTTGTCCGCGATAGGCATTGTTCAGCATTTGATGGGAAAGTTTGCGTCGTTGGCGGAACTGGCGATTGTTTTGGGCACCATGACGGCGAACGCCCTGAACTCCTATACTTCCACCATGTCGTTCTTGACACTGGATTTGCCGTCGCTAAGGCCTTACGTTGGCGCCACTATTGCGATCGTCGGCGGGCTGGTAGCGTGGTTTTCCAGCAGTCACCTGCTGATGTTTTACGAAAACTTCTTGTTGCTCATTTCATATTGGATTGCGCCATGGATTGGCATTACTCTGGTCGGCGCGTGGCTAGGCGAATTGACCACCAAAGCGGCAATGATGGCTCCTTCAGTGAGGTGGTCGGCTCTTACGGCTTTTATCGTGGGACTCGTGATGATTATTCCTTTCATGGATACCACATTGTTTGAGGGACCTATCTCAAAAATCATGGAGGGCGGAGATATCAGTTATTACTTAGGACTCATCGTGGCTTCCGTGATCTTTTGGGCCGTGGAGCGCCGCAACAATCATGGAGAAGGCGCACTGCCAGCGGAAGTGGGGCAATCTTAGGGTTTTCTAGTTGGAGGCAGATATGACGGAGTCGCAGTATCTTCAATTCAGCAGTGTGACCGAGGGAACGTATCACTATATCCGCGATTTGATTTTAACGGGACATTTTATGCCCGGGCAACGTTTGCGCGAGCGGGAACTGACGGAGATGACTGGCGTTAGCCGTACGCCGATTCGGGAAGCTTTGAGGATGCTAGAGCAGGAGCAGCTGCTAATCTTGGAGTCGCGCAAGGGGTTTCGAATTCCTATCCCTACAGCCAAAGAGATTGCGGATTTTTATGAACTGCGGGCCGAGTTAGAGGGCCTTGCTGCAGCTAAGGCTGCACATAAGTCCGACATGAGCCGCTTGGCAGAAATAGCCGGAGCTCTTGCCACCGCTGAGGAGTCGTTAAATAATGAGGAACTCTCCCAGGTCATTTCGCTCAACAACTGGTTTCATGACTTGGTTGCCATTGCCAGCGACAACGAGAGTTTGGGTGATATGCTGAACAAGTTGCGGGCAAAGGTCAATCTTTATCGCGCACTGTCGTGGTCTGGCCGGCGTGAACGCCCAGCCGAAACTCTACGCCAACATCATTTGATCTTTAAGGCTATACAGGCACGGAATGAAGCCTTAGCACGGTCGCGAGCGATGGACCATGTGATGGACTCGTTGCCCCTGGTACTTGAGGGATTGAAATCCATTCATCCGGTGGACGAAGGATAATGTCACTTTACGATTGCAAATAAGGAGGCTTTGGAACATGACGCTGATTGATCTGACGGTTCCGTGGGGAGGCGAAGTACAGCCCCTAGACGGTCATCCTCGAATCCATTTTGAACCAGTGACGACGCATGCCAAGGAAGGTCGTTCGAATACCCTGGTGGAGTTCAGTATTCATACCGGAACTCATATCGATTCGCCCTATCACTTCTTTCCTGAAGCAAAGACCATTGACCAGATGCCATTGGAAACGTTTATCGGACCGGCAGTCGTTGTGGATCTAACTGAATTTGGTACAAAACGGCACGCCATCACTCTCGAAAATCTTTTGACGGCCGGGATCGAAGACTTTGCTCTACAAGGCGTCCGCGTTCTCCTGCGTACGGACTGGGCGACGATGCACTGGAACCAAGCGGATCTGTACACTGGGAATCCGTATCTTACGGAGGATGCAGCGAAGTGGTTAGCGGATGCGGGAATTGTAGCGTTGGGCCTCGATTTTGCCGTCGATAGCGACTTCCCATATCCCAATCATTACGTGTTCCTGGGCAGGGAAATTTTGCTGATGGAGAATCTTATCAATTTAGGCCAAGTAGGAAATGATCCCTTCACTTTGATTGCATTGCCATTGCGCGTGGTGGGAGGCGATGGCGGGCCCGCAAGGGTCGTCGCCATGCTAGAAGATGGTGTGAATGATTAAAGGCTTGAATCAGTGCCGTGATCAATCCGTGGATGCCTGATTTGTATCAATCAATTCTAGCTGATTTTGATGAGACGCGAGGAGGGTTACCGTGAACTTAGGACTGGAAGGAAAAAATGTTCTGATTACGGGAGGAAGCCGGGGCATCGGGCGGCAAACCGCCCTGACCATGGCCACCGAGGGCGCGCGGCTAGGGCTCGTAGCGCGGACACTAGAGACCTTGGAAGAAGCACGTGAAATGATTTTAGCACGGGCTCCGCAAGCCACGGTGGTGTTAGCGGCGGCGGACCTTCAGCATGAATCCGAGGCCGCACGTGCTGTCAGCGAAGTTCTCCAACAGTTGGGGTCCATCGAAATACTTGTGAACTGTGCGGGTGCAGCACCGGGCCGGCTTTTGGAAGAGATTGACGATACAACATGGTCTTTGGCCCTAGGATTGAAATTCTTAGGTTACGTGCGGATGGCAAAAATGGTGATTCCCAAGTTTGTCAGACAGGGAGGCGGTGTCATTGTCAACGTGAACGGCAATGACGGAGTGAAACCGTCGTACTGGGAGATTACCGGCACTGCGGCGAATGCCGCCGTCGCGGCCACCATGCAGGCCCTGGCTGATCAATATGGTCGGTATAACGTGCGAATTGTTTCGGTCAACCCCGGCCCTGTAGATACGGGCCGCTGGGCTAGCTTGACCCAGGAGTTTGCTCGCGACAAGGGTATTACGGTGGAACTGGCTGATGAGGTGGCGATGAAATCCATTGCTTTTGGGCGCATTGCCTCTCCCCAGGAAGTGGCCGATGTGGTGAC
>JAMCTO010000176.1 GCA_023381095.1 Bacillota bacterium | reverse complement strand
GGCGGCGACCCGGTCGAAAATGCGGCCAATGCCACTTTCGCTAATCTTGACGACATTTGGCGGCATAAGTTCCGCCATCTCCTGAGAAAATTCGAGCCGCGTATCGAAGGTATCCAGATCGCGGTTGTTTATTCCGATGATCTTGGCGCCGGCTGCCACCGCCTGCAGGACCTCATGGGCAGCGTGAACTTCGACGATGGTCTCCAACCCAATAGCGGTTGCCGTTTGCACCAAATTTTTCAAACGGGCCTCATCATCTATAATACGAACAATCAAAAGTGCGGCGTCGGCACCGGCAGCGCGTGCCTCGAATAGTTGAACTTCGTGCCGAACAAAGTCCTTGCGCAACACCGGTAACCCTACATGGCTGCGAACTGCCTGTAAATGTACCAATTCTCCCGCAAAGAAGTGCGGTTCGGTCAGTACCGAAATCGCACTGGCTCCCATCACTTGGTAGCGGGACGCCTGGGATACCGGATCATAATGTTCCGTGAACCAGCCTTTGGAGGGGGACCGATGTTTGCACTCCGCAATGACAGCGGGTGTCGTCACCCCGTCGGTTAAAGCATTCGCCAGAGAACGCACTGGCGGCATGGCTTCCGCTTCGTCAAGCAGGTAGGATTGCACCGACAATAGGCGGGCCACACGGTCATCCACCGACTGCAAAATCTCATCCAAAAACATGACGTCGCCCCCCTCTTTATAATTCTCGAGCTAAGGTATGGGGTTCCGTCAGTTGTTGCAGCACTTCCCAAGCCTGTCCCTGGAGAATTACCTCGCGCGCCAAATCGACCCCCATTTTCATACTGTTCACGGCCCGTGCCGCAAATAGGGCTACGCCGGCATTGGCCAATACCGAATCCAAGTAAGCTCCCGGTTGACCTTGCAGAACCCGACGGCAAATGGCCGCATTTTCGACCGGGTCGCCGCCCACAATCGCTTGTTTGGGATAACGCGGAAGCCCCAGGTCTTCCGGAGAAAATTCACCAAACGTTACCTCGCCGCGATTAACCCTCCCAAACTGAGTGGGACCAGACAGGGATACCTCATCAATTCCCCCTGCCCCATGAACCACTATGGCATGATCTGTTCCCAACCTAGCCAGCACTTGGGTTATCGGTTCAACCCAAGAGGGACTAAATACGCCTAACAGTTGACGCTCTGGGTTGACCGGATTGGTCAGCGGACCCAACACGTTAAACACGGTGCGCACTCCCAGTTCACGCCGTGTTTGGGCAGCAAATTTCATCGAGGTATGCACACTCTGCGCGAATAGAAACCCAAAGCCAATTTCGTCCACCGACCGAGCCACACTAACCGGATCTTGGGAAATAGGCACGCCCAACGCTTCAAGCAAATCCGCGCTCCCACTCTTAGAAGTTGCCGATCGATTACCGTGTTTGGCCACTGCTATCCCAGCTCCTGCCACCACAAAAGCCGACACGGTAGAAACATTGAAAGACATCGAACGGTCACCCCCAGTACCGCAGGTATCCAATACCGGTCTTCGCGTCACCGGAACTTTTATGGCATGGTCTCGCATGGCACGGGCAAATCCAGTTAACTCATCAATTGTTTCCCCGCGCACTCGAAGTGCCATCAGAACCCCAGCTAATTGAATCGGGCTCACCACACCGCTCATAATACCGTCCATCAAAGTGTAGGCCTCAATTTCGCTCAAGGCCCGCCCTTCGCTTAAAGTCATAAGCTTATCGGTTACCACATCGCTCATGGTGTTACTCCTCCAACTTTATTGACATGTGTCACCTGAGAAGGACTCGTGATATGAATAAAGTTTTGTAACAGGTCCATTCCGGAAGGCGTCAATATAGATTCCGGATGAAATTGGATCCCCCAAACCGGATGAGTTTTATGGGTGATGGCCATGATCGTGCCATCTTCGCAATGCGCTGTCACTTGCAATTCTTTTACTTCCTGAACATTAACGGCAAGAGAGTGGTATCGTCCCGCAGGAAATCCCTGGGGCAAATTGCGAAATATGCCCTCACCATTGTGGTATACAAAGTCGGCTTTCCCATGCATCAGACGCACAGCAGGCACCACCTCGCCGCCATAGGCCAATGCAATCGCCTGGTGTCCTAAGCACACCCCTAAAATTGGGGTGAGGGAACCCAGTCTTTGGATCACCTCTACGGTGATACCGGCATCTTCAGGACGCCCTGGTCCCGGGGAAATGACTATTTGATCCGGTTGCCGTTCCCGAACCTGGTCCACCGTAATTTGGTCGTTGCGCACTACTTGGACGGTTTCATCCAACATTCCCAAGTATTGCACCAGGTTATAGGTAAACGAATCGTAGTTGTCGATAACCAGAATCATAGCCACTCCTCCTCGTCCGGTTCGAGTACAGCTAAAGCGGCTGCCGCCTTGTTTAGCGATTCTTGGTACTCCCGGGCCGAATCGGAGTCGGCAACAATTCCGCCTCCAGCTTGCACAGTGACCCGATCTCCGGTTACGTCCAGTGTCCGGATCGTAATGCAGGTATCGAGGTTGCCTTGGTGCGAGAAATATCCGACGACTCCGCCGTAGGCTCCCCGGGATTGCGGCTCCAATTCATCAATGATCTCCATCGCCCGAATTTTGGGTGCCCCCGTCAGCGTCCCCGCGGGGAAAGACGCCGCCAAGGCATCGAGGGCGTCAAATTCCGCAGTTAATCGGCCTTCCACCTCGGACACTATGTGCATCACGTGGGAATACAATTCTTGTTGCATAAACTGAGTTACTGAAACCGAGCCATACTGTGACACCCGGCCCAAGTCATTGCGCGCCAAATCGACCAGCATCACATGCTCGGCCCGTTCTTTGGGATCCTGAATCAGGTCGTCCCAAAGAGCTACATCTTCGGCTTCGGAAGCCCCGCGAGGACGAGTGCCCGCAATGGGCCTATTACTAATCAAGCCATCGGTTACCCTAATTAGGGCTTCAGGCGAAGATCCCGCCAGTGTCCGACGCGGCGTTTCCAGATAAAATAGATATGGAGACGGGTTAACATGACGCAGACGGCGATAAAGATTAAAGGGATCGCCAACAATTTGGGACGACAACGTTTGGGACAGCACCACTTGAAATATATCCCCCGCCACAATGTAGTCTCGAGCCCGATCAATCATCTGATCGTAATACTGACGCGTCATGTTAGAAACCACAGGAGCCACCCGCTGAACCCGTGGCTCTGCCAGCATTAAAGGTTGCCGCAAGGCGTCCACTAAGATTTGCAATCGGGCCCAAGCTTGATCCTGCTGTCCTCTTATGGTTTCAACTATCACCGTGACCTGATGCCGCCGATGATCAAAGGCAACCACAGCTTTGGGCCAAACCCACTCCCAATCCGGTCCGTTTTGGGTATGGCGATGGGGTAATTTTTCCAAGTGGTGCACCCAGTCGTATCCAAAGTATCCCACGGCACCACCGGCAAATGGCAGCTCAACCGAGGCGGGTACGGGGATTTGTTGCCTTTCCGACTGACGGCGAACCAGTTCTAACGGATCCCGCGCCACCTCGGTGCCTTCGGGACTGACTAATACCGCTTGCCCTCCAGACTCCAAGAGACGTGCCCATTCCCCTACGGCTATGAAGGAGTACCGAGCAATTTTCTCGTCTCCTTCCACGCTTTCCAACAACGTATGAGCACCTAAAGGTCGCAGTCTAAGAAATGCCGAGATCGGTGTTAATTGATCTACGACGTATCGCTTCACTACTGCACTATGCACATGATGGGGACTTTCCCAAACTTCTCCCGCCCCCGATTGGTCGAAAAAACCCATGTCGTCCCTCCGCAAAACCAAAATACCTTCATCCCAACGACAGGGACGAAGGTTACTCCGCGGTACCACCCCAATTAGACTTTTGCAAGTCTCACTTCAGCAATACGGGATTGCTCCGATATTGCCTTCCCGGATAACGGTGGAAGAGTCCGGCCAAGCCTACTCACGCTTTCGGTTGGCAGCTCCTGGGGCCATTCGGCGGAAATATTTCTCATCGGTCTCACACTGTCACCGACTCGCTTAAGAGGGCTTTCCCGCGTACTTTTCCCATTCATCGCTTGAACATGTAATTGGTTGCAGTATAATCGGCCAGGTCGCATCTGTCAACCATCACCTTGCCAATATTATCTTCATTGCCATTGACTGACTTTGGCAGTATCCTGTTATTAACAGACTGTGTATGAGAGAAGGACTCTGCAATGATTTCCAGCAGCACTCTGGGTGAGGGCACACGCGTCGCGCGTCCTTCCTGGAAAACGGCTTATTATACCTTTGCTCATTTCTTAAATGACTCTTATCCCAACTTATATCCGTCACTGTTGCCAGTGTTAATGGTCGCTATGCATTTTTCCATAGCCCTGGCTGGCCTTTTAAGCTCGATTGCGGCTCTGACCACCCAAATGTTGCAACCTTTGATGGGTTTATGGGCCGACCGTGTAGGTACTCGTTATTTTGTTGTCGGGGGGCTGTTTGTCGGCAGTATTATCTCTGCGTCAGCCTTGGCATTTGCCCCCTCTTACGGAGTATTTGTGTTAGCGCTGCTTATCGGCGGCCTGGGTAATGCAGCATTTCACCCCCATGCATCGGCTCTGGTCGGGGAACTGTCCGGTTCCCGCAAGGGTTTAGGCATGAGTTTCTTTATGATTGGGGGCAACGTTGGCCGGGCGCTTGCCCCTATCGCTGCCACCACCACTTTTTTGTATTTGGGGCGTCACGGTCTCTGGGTACTCGCGATTCCGGGTATGGCCATGGCCATTGTCATGTGGTTCGTGATGCGTCCGTCTCCTAAGCCCAAAGCGAGACGCGGCAGTATCTGGACTCCGGCGTTTCGCCGCGGTCTCAAACACGCTGGCAATTTGCTGGTCGTCGTGGTATTGCGCAACCTGGCGTCCACCGCAACGCTCACCATGGTCCCCATATTATGGCATACTCTCCACCGTCCTTTAGGGGAGTCCGCCGCTTTGTTGTCGACACTGTTTTTAGTCGGCAGTGTGGGCAATATGACCGGCGGTGCCATTTCCGATAAAGTTGGGCCAAAACCCGTGCTGATTGCATCGGCTGCCCTGTCCAGCGTGCTTTTATGGTGGTTTTTGCATGCTAGCGGTCTAGCCATTTGGTTCAGTATCGGTCTCTTAGGATTTGCCCTTTATTCCACCGGATCCGTGGTTATGGTCTACGGCCAAGCCTTGTTCCCCGAAAACAAGGGCATGGCTTCTGGATTGACATTGGGCGTTGGTAACACGCTGGGGGCTTTGGGGGTCGGAGGCATCGGCCTATTGGCCAGCCGTATCGGCGCCGTAGGTGCTTTAGAGACCACAGCCATATTGCTTTTAGTCAGCATTCCTTTCAGCCTGCGGCTTAAGGCCCCCACCGCTTAAGGGTCAATTAACTTAATGGAGCATCTGATTAGGCAAGGCGGAGGCCACCCCGTCATCAACCCACCGCTTTAAGATTTGGTGGCCCTCGTGGTCCAATCGCGGGTCAGATTCTAAAATGTCATGGGCTACTTGCCGCACATGCTCCATTAAAACTAAATCTCGGACCGGGTCTGCCAATTGAAAAGCGGAAAGTCCGTGTTGGCGCAATCCCAAAATTTCTCCAGGACCCCGAATTTTGAGATCCTGCTCCGCCAATTTTAATCCATCAGACCAGCGTACCATGGCCGCCATCCGCAATTCCCCCTCTTCAGTTTTAGGATCAGCCAGCAAATAACAGGTGGCAGCCTTGGTGCCGCGCCCAATCCGACCCCGCAACTGATGCAATTGGGCCAGACCAAACCGATCTGCTTCTTCGATCACCATAACCGTAGCGTTAGCCACGTCGACTCCTACCTCAATAATCGTAGTGGCCACCAAAACATCAATTTCATGGGCGCGAAATGCTTCCATAATCTGCGTTTTTTCTTTCCCCGGCAATTGCCCATGCAGCAAACCAACCCTCCACCCGGGAACCCGCCGCATACCCTCTGCCAATACCGTTGCCGCGGCCACATCTTGATCCTCGTTCTCGTTCACTAAGGGACAGACCACGTATGCCTGTTCACCCCTCCGCACTGCCTGGTGCACGGACTCATAGGCGGTGCGTCTCTCCCTATAGGGTAAATGGACCGTAGTAATCGGTTGCCTCCCCGGCGGCAAACCTTCAATTTGCGACACGTTAAGGTCGCCATAGAGTGTGAGTGCCAGCGTGCGTGGGATGGGCGTGGCTGTCATAACCAGCAAGTCAGGGAAATAGCCTTTTTGGGCTAAATGTGCCCGTTGTCGCACCCCAAAGCGATGTTGTTCGTCAATAACCACCAGACCCAAGTGGTGAAAATTCACAGATGGGGATAAGAGCGCCTGGGTTCCCACCACCACCTCAAGCGAGCCGTCGGCAATGCCATTTCGGACTCTAGCCGCCTGGCTCGCATCTTGACCGGTCAAAAGACCGACCTCAATAGGCAGCGAAGCCGTCAAATCTTTTATAACCCGCCACTGTTGTTCCGCCAGTAATTCTGTAGGCGCCATAAATGCGGCTTGGTGGCCAGCATCCACGGCCGCGAGTATCGTTAAAATAGCGAGGATGGTTTTCCCCGATCCCACATCGCCTTGCAGCAACCGCAACATCGGCCGATCTGCAGCTAACTCCTGGCGAATCGAACGCCAAGCGGTTTCTTGCCCGGGGGTCAAGGTGTAGGGCAATCGGGTCAAAAATTTTTGAGAAAGAAGACCCTGAGGATTTTGCCGAATCCCCGCCACTCCGTGATCCCATTGCTGCATCCGCATTACGGCCAGTGAGACGCGAAGAAATTCGTCAAATACCAGACGTTTTCGCGCCGCCTCTAATGCCTCTTGTGATGGCGGCCAATGCAAATGTAAAAGAGCTTGCCCGCGACTTATCAGCCGTTCCTGGTTTAAGAGCTCCTGCGGCAAAAGATCGGCCACTTGAGGAGCCAAAATGGGTATGACTTGCTTCATTAATTGCTGCAGCCATCGTTGTTTGATGTCGGCCGTCAAGGGATAAATGGGAATCAAGCCGCGTTGCGGCGCCTCCCCCGGCGCCAAGACCTCATGATGAGGGTGATTCATAATCAGACGGTTGCCCCAATATTCGACGTGGCCACTTAATACCACCATAACACCAGGTTGCAGCTGATGAGTCAGCCACCGAGCATGAAAAAATGTAGCATAGACCACAAACAAGCCATCAGTAACCGAAACTCTCAAAACTTGCCGACGGGGATCATAGTCTGCTCGGCCAATTCGCCCCGCAGTCGTAAAATCTCCACCGCTTTGGACTTCGGACAGAGGGGTAATCACCGTGCGATCTTCATGGCGCCGCGGCCATAAAAATAACAGATCGCCCTGATTCCGGATCCCGAGTTTTTCGAGTTGCTCTGCTTTCTTGGGTCCGACCCCGGGCAAAGCAGTAATTGGTTCGCTGACGCCAATTACTGGACGACGAGATTCATGCTGTGATGTGCGACGCCGCCCGGCACGCTGACGAGCTCCGCGTTCAGTTGCGTCTGCCACCACTCTGCCTCCTTGCTCCAATCGTCCTCATG